>NZ_JAVHLH010000047.1:498-8909 GCF_031082345.1 Brevundimonas sp.
ACCCGCTGGACCTCGACGGCCGGCTGACCGACGACGAGCGGATGATCCAGGAGTCGGCGCGGTCCTACGCCCGCGAAAAGCTGCTGCCGCGCGTCATCGCCGCCTTCCGCGACGAGGTCTTCGACAAGGCCATCATGACCGAGCTCGGCGAGATGGGCTTCCTCGGCGCCATGCTGCCGGAACAGTACGGCGGCTCCTCGGTCAGCCACGTCGCCTACGGCCTGATCGCGCGCGAGATCGAGGCCGTCGACAGCGGCTACCGCTCGGCCATGTCGGTCCAGTCGTCCCTGGCCATGTATCCGATCTACGCCTTCGGCTCCGAGGAGCAGAAGATGCGCTTCCTGCCGAAGATGGCGGCCGGCGAGCTGATCGGCTGTTTCGGCCTGACCGAGGCCGACGGCGGCTCCGACCCGGCCTCGATGAAGACGAAGGCGGTCAAGGTCGACGGCGGCTACCGCCTGAACGGCGCCAAATACTGGATCACCAACTCCCCCATCAGCGACCTGGCGGTGGTCTGGGCCAAGCTCGACGACGTCATCCGCGGCTTCATCGTCGAGCGCGGCATGGACGGTTTCACCACCGACAAGATCGGCGACAAGCTGAGCCTGCGCGCCTCGATCACCGGCGACATCGGCCTCAACGACGTCTTCGTGCCGGAAGAGAACCTGCTGCCCGGCGTGAAGGGCCTGCGCGGACCGTTCTCCTGCCTGAACAAGGCCCGCTACGGCATCGCTTGGGGGGCCATGGGCGCGGCCGAGTTCTGTTTCCACGCCACCCGCGACTACGTCGGCGAGCGCATGCTGTTCGGCCGCCCGCTGTCCTCGCGCCAGCTGGTGCAGAAGAAGTTGGCCGACATGCAGACCGAGATCTTCCTCGGCTTCGAGGGCGCCCTGGCGCTGGGCCGGCTGCTCGACCAGGGAGCTTGGGTCCCAGAGGCCATCTCGATGATGAAGCGCAACAACTGCGGCAAGGCCCTGGCCATCGCCCGCGAGGCCCGCGACATGCACGGCGGGGCCGGCATCACCGGCGAGATGCACGTCATGCGCCACGCCATGAACCTCGAGACGGTCAACACCTATGAGGGCGCCCACGACGTCCACGCCCTGATCCTCGGCCGCGCCATCACCGGCGAGAGCGCCTTCTGATGAGCGAGGCGCCGGAAGGCCGCCTCGTCGGCCGGGTCATCGCCATGCCGGCCGACACCAACCCCGAGGGTGACATCTTCGGCGGCTGGCTGCTGGCCCACATGGACCTGGCGGGGGCGACCCCGGCGTTCGAACTGGCCCAGGGCCGCTGCGTGACGGTGGCGCTGGACGCCATGGTGTTCCACCAGCCGGTCTCGGTCGGCGACGAGGTGTCGATCTACGCCACCGTGGTGAAGGCCGGCCGGACCTCGATCCGGGTCCATGTCGAGGCGTGGAAACGCTCGCGCAACGGGGCCGACGCCGGGGCGATGCGGGTCACCGAGGGCGTCTTCACCTATGTGGCCATCGGCGACGACCGCAAGCCGAGGGTCCTGCCAGGCGCCGCGGCATAACCGAGCACGGCGCCCGGAAATCTTGACGTTCGGGCCCGCTCACCCTACCTCCCGGCCATGGCCGTCCGTCGCATCCTCACCATCGACAACGCCGCCGACCTGGCGGTGCTGAAGCAAGTCTCCCGCCCGGTCGAAGGGCCGGTGACGGACGAGCTGCGCGCCCTGATGGACGACATGCTGGAGACGATGTACGCGGCCCCGGGCATCGGCCTGGCCGCGGTGCAGGTCGGCGACGTGCGCCGGGTCATCGTCATGGACCTGGGCGATCGCGAAGCGGCCGGCGAGGCCCCGGACGAGGACGCCTCCGACGAGGCCGTCGCCGCCTGGGAAAAGGCCCGCCGCAACCCCCGCTATTTCGTCAATCCCGAGATCCTGTGGGCCTCCGACGAGCTGTTCCAGTACGAGGAAGGCTGTCTGTCGGTGCCGGACGTCTATGACGCCGTCGAGCGCCCGGCCCGGGTCCGCATCCGCTACATGGACTACGCCGGCAAGACCATCGAGGAAGAGTGCGACGGCCTCTACGCTGTCTGCGTCCAGCACGAGATGGACCACCTCGAGGGCGTGCTGTTCATCGACCACCTGTCGCGGCTGAAGCGCGAGCGCGCCGTGGCCCGGGTCAAGAAGGCGGCGAGGCTCGCCGCCTGATGGCCCGTCTCAAGCGCAACCGTGACCGCATCATCGACCCCTCCGGCCGTCGCCGTCTGACCCGCAATGAGAAGGTCGGCGTGGCCAGCCTGATCACCCTGGTCGGCGTGGCCGTCGTCGGCGTGGTGGCCGGGATCGTTCTGGACCGGCTGCTGGACTTCGACGACGCCTTCGACGCCGGCGGCGAATGGGACGAGGGCGGCGGGGTGTTCACCCGCTTCGACTGAATACGGTCTGGCCGCTGCCCGCGTCTTCTCAGTCTGGCCGAAGCCAGGGCGGCTGTTCCGGCGCTGGTTCCCAGCAGGGTTCGAGCGTGGCCGCCAACCCGACCGCCCAGGCGGCCGGGGATCGTTCGGCGATCCAGCCGCTGTAGGTCGTCAACCGCGCGTACTGGCTGAAATCCACCCGCACGATGTCGGCGTGCAGGACGAGACCCGTCATAGCGTCCTCGGGCCGGGGATTAGTGATGGCGTCGGGAACCCACTCGGCTTCGGCGGACTCCGCCAATGCGTCAAGCGCGCCCGGGCAGGCCCGCAGGTCAGCTTCGACCCATTCGAGGTTCTCCTCACCCAGCGCCTTTCGTACCTCCTCCGGTGTTCTGGCGCCGGTCCCCTCGACCCGTGACACCAGTCGGGCTCCGAGGACCCGGGGTCGTACGGCGTCAGGGTCGGCAGGCGCGCGAACCATGCGAGCCCTCAACCGCGAAGCGCAACCGTCCCGGGGGACGGTTTCTCCGGCGATGCAGCCTTCGGCGATCGCAATCGAGTAGACCGGCCACCCGTAATCGTCGCCGGTGTATGCGATCCGGACGATGGAATGATCCCTGATGTACCTCGAGGGAAAATAGGTCGTCGGGTCGAAGGCGGCATGCTGCACCATCGCCCTGACGTCCGCGTCCCGGGGATGGGCTGGCCCCTGACCCGGGTCGGTGAGCGAGAGAATGCCCAGCAGCAGCGCGGCGGTGGGTGACAGAACAGAGCTCATGGATGAACCCTGCACCGTCGCCAGGGCGTCAGCAACAACGCCCCGAACCGTCAGCCCCCGCCTCCCCCTCGCCTTGTCCCCGTCCCGCGCATAGGGCACACCGCCGCGCATGCGCCTCGCCTTCATGGGAACCCCCGACTTCGCCGTGCCCTCGCTGGCCGAGCTGATCGCCAGCGGCCATGAGGTCGTGGCCGTCTATTCGCAGCCGCCGAAGCCGCGCGGGCGGGGTCAGAAGCTGACGCCCTCGCCGGTGCACGCCTTCGCCGAGACCATGGGCCTGCCGGTGTTCACGCCGGAGTCGATGAAGTCGGCCGAGGCCATCGCCACCTTCCAGAGCCTCGACGTCGACGCGGCCTGCGTCGTCGCCTACGGCCAGATCCTCAAGGCCGAGGTGCTCGACGCGCCGCGGCTGGGCTGTTTCAACCTGCACGGCTCGCTGCTGCCGCGCTGGCGCGGGGCGGCGCCGGTCCAGCGCGCCATCATGGCCGGCGACCGCCAGACCGGCGTCCAGATCATGCGCATGTCCGAGGGGCTCGACGAGGGGCCGATCCTGCTGTCGGAGGTGATGGACATCCGTCCCGACGATACCGCCGCGACCCTGTCCGACCGCATGTCGCACACCGGCGCCAGCCTGTGGCCGCGCGCCCTGGCCGCCATCGAGCGCGGCGGGGTCGAGGGGACGCCCCAGACCGGCGAACCGACCTATGCGAAGAAGATCACCCCGGCCGAGGCGCGCGTCGACTGGACCCGCCCGGCGGCGGAGATCGACGCCCACATCCGCGGCCTGTCGCCCTTCCCCGGGGCCTGGTTCGAGGCGCCGGGACCCGAGGGTCCGGTGCGGATCAAGGCCCTGATGTCGCGCGTCTCGGGTCCGGGCGAAGGCGCGCCCGGCGAGGTGCTGGACGGCGGCCTGCGGGTGGCCTGCGGCGAGGGCGTGGTGCGCCTGCTGACGGTGCAGCGGCCGGGCAAGGCGGCGCAGCCGGCGGACGAAATGCTGCGCGGCTTCCCGATCCCCGCCGGAACGGTGCTCGGCTAGTGCCCCGGTACCGTCTGACGCTGGAGTACGACGGCTCGGGCTACAATGGCTTTCAGGCCCAGACCGACCAGCCGACGGTGCAGGGCGCGGTCGAAAAGGCCATCACCGCCTTCTGCGGCCAGACCGTACGCATCGCCGCCGCCGGGCGGACCGACACCGGGGTGCACGCCACCGGCCAGGTGATCGGCGTCGATCTGGACAAGGCCTGGCCGGCGAAGACGGTGATGAATGCGCTCAACGCCCATATGGTGCACGAGGCCGTGGCGGTGCTCGATTGCGTCGAGGCGGAGCCGGACTGGCACGCGCGCTTCTCGGCCACCGGACGGCGCTACCTGTACCGCATCCTCAACCGCCCGGGGCGGCCGGCGCTGGACCGGGGCCGGGTCTGGCACGCCAAGAGGCCGCTGGACGCCGACGCCATGCAGGCGGCGGCCCAGGCGCTGGTGGGTCTGCACGACTTCACCACCTTCCGCGACATCAACTGCCAGTCGAAGTCGCCGCTGAAGACGCTGGACGTCGCCCGGGTCTCGCGCATCGGCGAGGAGGTGCATCTGGTGTTCGAGGCGCGCAGCTTCCTGCATCGGCAGGTGCGGTCGATGACCGGGACGCTGGCGGAGGTCGGCCAGGGTCGCTGGAAGGTCGAGGATGTGGCCAAGGCGCTGGCGGCGAAGGACCGGGCGCGTTGCGGGCCGGTGGCCCCGTCGGACGGCCTCTATCTGACCGGCGTCAGCTACTGAGCGCGCACGAAAAAGCCCGCCGGCGAACCGGCGGACCCTTTCATCAGGCCGTGAGGCCCTAGTTCTTGGCGTCTTCCGCGGTGGCGGCGACGGCGGAGCCGGCGGCCGAGACGTCACGGCCGGCGCCGGCGACGGTGTTGCAGGCCGAAACGGCCAGGGCGGCGGCGATGATGGTCAGAGCGACGATCTTCTTCATGGGAATCCCCTAGGTGGTGTTGAACCTTGGCCATAAACGCCGCCGCGCCGTCGAGGTTGCATGGCCAAGGCCGGGGTCGATCTGCTAACCCGCGCGTCATGACACAGCCCGCGAACACCGCCGCCCGCCGTCTCGTCGAAACCCTCGTCATGAACGGGATCGACCGGGTCTTCTGCGTCCCGGGCGAGAGCTATCTGGCGGTGCTCGACGCCCTCGCCGATGTGCGCGACCGGATCCAGGTCATCGCCTGCCGCCACGAGGCGGGGGCCGCCAACATGGCCGAGGCTTACGGCAAGCTGACCGGCCGGCCCGGCGTCTGCATGGTCACGCGCGGGCCCGGCGCGACCCACGCCGCGATCGGGGTGCACACGGCGCATCAGGATTCCACGCCGATGATCCTGTTCGTCGGCCAGATCGCCCTGACCGACCGCGGCCGCGGCGCCTTTCAGGAGGTCGACTACCGCGAGGTGTTCGGCGGCCTGGCCAAATGGGCCACCGAGCTCGAGAGCCCGGAACGCACCGTCGAGGTCGTCGAGCGCGCCTTCGCCACCGCCCTGCAGGGGCGGATGGGGCCGGTGGTCATCGCCCTGCCCGAGGACATTCTGCACGAAGACGGCGGTCCCGCGCCGATCCGGCCGGTGAACCCGGCGAAGGCGGCGCTGGACCCGGCCTTTGTCGAACAGGTGCGCGAACGGCTGGCGCAGGCGGAACGTCCGTTGCTGGTGCTGGGCGGCTCGGGCTGGACGGAAGAGGCCGCCGCCGCCCTTGGCGACTGGGCCGAGCGCCTCGGCCTGCCGCTGGCCCTGTCGTTCCGGCGCAAGGACCTGATCTCCAACGACCGCCGGAACTACGCCGGCGACCTCGGCCTAGGCTGCAATCCGAAGCTGACCGCCCGCGCGAAGAACGCCGACCTGATCCTCGCCGTCGGCGCCCGCCTCGGCGAGAATCCGACCCAGGGTTACACCCTGTTCGACCGCGCCCGCACCGCCGAGACCCTGATCCACATCCACCCCGGCGCCGAGGAGCTGGGCCGGGTCTGGACGCCGCTGATGAGCGCCACGGCCGACAATTCCCTCGCCGCCCGCGCCCTGTCCGCGATCGACCCGGGCCGCACCTGGCATGACGAGGCCGCCGCCGCCCACGCCGACTACCAGGCCTTCTCCACGCCGGTCGCCGTGACTGGCGCGGTCAATATGAGCGAGTGCATGGCGCACCTCGCCGAGGTGCTGCCGGCCGACGCCGTCGTCACCAACGGCGCCGGCAATTTCGCCGCCTGGCTGCACCGGTTCTACCGCCACCGCGCCTGCCGCACCCAGCTGGCCCCGACCTCGGGCGCCATGGGCTACGGCTATCCCGCCGCCATCGCCGCCAAGAGCGTGCACCCGGACCGCGACGTCATCTGCATCGCCGGCGACGGCGACTATCTGATGACCGGGCAGGAGATCGCCACGGCGGTCCAGTACGGGATCAATGTCGTGGTCGTGGTCGTCGACAACGGCACCTACGGCACCATCCGCATGCACCAGGAGACGCACTATCCGGGCGCCCAGCGGACCATCGCCACCGACCTGAAGAACCCCGACTTCGTCAAATACGCCGAGGCCTTCGGCGCCTTCGGGATCCGTTGCGAGACCACCGCCGACTTCCCGGCCGCGCTCGCCGCCGCCCGGAACGCCGGCCGCCCCGCCCTCGTTCACCTGATCACCTCGGCCGAGGACATCGCGCCCAACCGCACCATCGCCGGCCTGCGTCAGAAATAGGAGCCTCCATGCGCCGCGTCGCCGCTTTCGCCGCCGTCAGCCTCCTTGGAGCCTGCGCCACGCCCACGCCCTCCGGCCCGGACGTGCCCACGCCCTGGGCCGACAGCGACGACTGCGCCGTCATCGCCGCCGTGGCGAAGGAGCACTACCGGTTCAACAGCACCGACAACCCGCCGCTGCCGCTCCGCTTCGAGGGTGACTACGCCCCGCGCTGCCAATGGAGCCGCTACGGCCTGGCCTTCCAGCCATACGACCCCGACGCGTCCGGCGACCCGCGCGAGCGGGTCCGCTGGGTCAGTTTCGCCCGCCCGGCCTATGACAGCGGCGGCGCCCTGATCGAGACCGGCATCCTGCACGGCCCCCTCGCCGGCATGGGCTACGAGTGCCGCGTTCATTCCGGCTTCGCCGGCTGGACCGTCGGCGAGTGCAAGAACACCTGGATCTCGTAGTCGCCGGGCGGTGACGGCGGGGCCGCGTCCCCCTATGTTCCGCCGATGACCGACGCCGCCCCCGAGACGACCGACCGCCCGCTCACCCAGGACGGCCCCGCCGTGCGGCTGTGGATGATCGACGCCTCGGCCTACATCTTCCGCGCCTACCACGCCCTGCCGCCCCTCACGCGCAAGTCCGACGGCCTGCCCGTCGGCGCGGTGCAGGGCTACTGCAACATGCTGTGGAAGCTGATCCGCGACATGAAGGGCGAGGACGGCCCGACCCATCTGGTCGCCGTCTTCGACCATTCGGAGAAGACCTTCCGCAACCAGATGTACGACCAGTACAAGGCCAACCGCAGCGCCCCGCCCGAGGACCTGATCCCCCAGTTCCCGCTGGTCCGCGAGGCCACCGCCGCCTTCGGCGTCCACTGCGTCGAACTGCCCGGCTATGAGGCCGACGACCTGATCGCCACCTATGCCTGCAAGGCCCGCGACGCCGGCGGCGAGGCGGTGATCGTCAGCTCCGACAAGGACCTGATGCAGCTGATCGGCCCCTCGGTGGTGATGTGGGACCCGATGAAGGAGCGCCGCCTCGCCGAGGAGGCCGTGTTCGAGAAATTCGGCGTCACGCCCGACAAGGTGGTCGAGGTCCAGGCCCTGATCGGCGACAGCGTCGACAACGTCCCCGGCGCCCCCGGCATCGGCCCCAAGACCGCGGCCCAGCTGATCGGCGAATACGGCGATCTCGACACCCTGCTGGCCCGCGCCCACGAGATCAAACAGCCGAAACGACGCGAGACCCTGATCGAATTCGCCGACCAGATCCGCCTCAGCCGCGAACTGTGCCGCCTCGACTGCAGCGCCCCGGCGCCCGAGCCGATCGACGACTTCGCCGTCCGCGACCCCGATCCGGAAAAGCTGGCCGAATTCCTCGACAAGATGGAGTTCCGCTCGCTGCGCAGCCGCGTCGGCGACGGGAAGGCCCCGGCGACCAACGGGACAGCCTTCGTGGCCCGCCCGAAGACCCCGAGCGCCCCGGTCGCCACCCCCCGCTACGGCCAGGTCCCGACCGGCCCGGAACA
>NZ_JAVHLH010000047.1:8919-14085 GCF_031082345.1 Brevundimonas sp.
GTCGAGCTCGTCCAGGGTCTGGACGAGCTCGACCGCTGGGTCGAGAAGGCGACCCTGGCCGGCGTCTGCGGCTTCGACACCGAGACCGATGCGCTGAGCGCCACCCACGCCGGCCTGTGCGGCGTGTCGCTGGCCGTCGGCCCCAACGAGGCCTGCTACATCCCCCTGACCCACGAGTACGAGCCCGCAGCCAGCGCCGGCGGCCTCGACTTCGGCGAACAGGCCGAGACGCGCGAGCCGATCACCCAGGTGGTCAAGGACGAGGCCCTCGCCCGGCTCAAGCCGCTGCTGGAGAACCCCGCCGTCCTCAAGGTCACCCAGAACGGCAAATACGACCTCGCCGTCATGGCCCAGCGCGGCATCCGCGTCGCCCCGATCGACGACACCATGCTGATCTCCTACGTGCTCGAGGGTGGCCTGCACGGCCACGGCATGGACGAACTGGCCCGCCTCCACCTCGGCCACGAGCCGATCCCGTTCAAATCGGTGGCGGGCACGGGCAAGGCCCAGAAATCCTTCAAACACGTCGAGCTGAAACCGGCCACCTGCTACGCCGCCGAGGACGCCGATGTCACCCTGCGCCTGTGGCGCATCCTCAAGCCGCGCCTGGGCGAGGCCCGCCTGACCACCGTCTACGAGACGCTCGAACGCCCCCTGCCGGCCGTGCTGGCCGACATGGAGCGGGCCGGCATCCGCGTCGACCCCGACCGGCTCAAGCGCCTGTCCTCCGAGTTCGGCATGCGCATGGCCGAGCTGGAGCAGCAGGCCCACACCCTCGCCGGCCGCCCGTTCAACGTCGGCTCCCCGCGCCAGATCGGCGACATCCTGTTCGGCGACATGGCCCTGCCCGGGGGCAAGAAGACCGCCTCCGGCCAGTGGGGCACCGAGGCTTCGGTGCTGGAAGAACTGGCCCTGACCCACGACCTGCCGCGCGTCCTGCTGGACTGGCGCCAGCTGGCCAAGCTCAAGGGCACCTATACCGACGCCCTGATCGAGGCCGCCGACAAGACCACCGACCGCGTCCACACCTCCTACCAGCTCGCCGCCGCCACCACCGGCCGCCTCGCCTCCTCCGACCCCAACCTGCAGAACATCCCGATCCGCACCGAGACCGGCCGCCAGATCCGCCAGGCCTTCATCGCAGCCCCCGGCCATGTCCTGATCAGCGCCGACTACAGCCAGATCGAGCTGCGCCTGCTGGCCCACATCGGCGACATCCCCGAGCTCAAGCGCGCCTTCGCCGCCGGCATCGACATCCACACCGCCACGGCCAGCGAGATGTTCGGCGTCCCCGTCGACCAGATGGACCCCGAGACCCGCCGCCGCGCCAAGGCGATCAATTTCGGCATCGTCTACGGCATCAGCGCCTTCGGCCTGGCCGCCCAGCTGAACATCGACCAGGGCGAGGCCGGGGCCTACATCAAGACCTATTTCGAGCGCTTCCCCGGCATCCGCGCCTATATGGACGCGACCAAGGTCCAGGTGCGCGAGCACGGCATGGTCCACACCTGTTTCGGCCGCCGCATCCACATCCCGGCCATCCATTCCAAGTCGGGGGCCGAGCGCCAGTTCGGCGAACGCGCCGCCATCAACGCCCCCATCCAGGGCGCCGCCGCCGACATCATCCGCCGCGCCATGGTGCGGATGCCCGGGGCGCTGGAGGCGGCCGGCCTGTCCACCCGCATGCTCCTCCAGGTCCACGACGAACTGGTCTTCGAGGCCCCCGAAGCCGAGGCCGAACGCGCCATCCCGGTGATCAAGAACGTGATGGAGGGAGCGGCGGAGCCTGCCGTGGCGTTAACGGTGCCGCTGGTGGTGGAGGCGCGGGCGGCGGGGAACTGGGACGAGGCGCATTGAGGTTAGCGGCGTCGGCGCTCGCGACGCGGTCGCTCGCTGCCTGAGCGCGACCTAGGCCGTGCGGATCATCCCGTCCGCGACCGTGACCGGCCAGGGCGTCAGCCGGGCGCCGGCGCAGGGGCCGCCGGTGCACAGGCCGCTGAGCGGCTCGAACACCGCCCCGTGCCAGCCGCACAGGATCAGGGATCCGTCCGGCGTCAGGTAGCGGTCCAGCTCGATGGCCAGCGGATGGCCCTGATGCGGGCAGCGGTCGACATAGCCCGCCACCTCGCCGTCCTTGCGGATGACGAAGCCGTGGAAGAAGGCCTCGCCGATCTGCAGCACGAAGGACCGGGCGCCGGGGTCGGCCAGCTCTGCCTCGGGGCACAGGGGGACGTTCGGCGGGGTCGACCAGACGCGCTTGCGCTCCGGTTGCGGGGCGGGGGCGGGGGCGGGCGCTGGCTCCGTCAATGCCGCTCGGCCTTGAGCGGGCGCGACAGCAGGGCGTCGATCATCCCCTGCACCGTGGTCTCGCCGGCCAGCACGTCGGCCACGGCCAGCGAGATCGGCATGTCGACCCCCGTCTTCGCCGCCAGCTCGCGCACGGCGGGGGCCGATTCATAGCCCTCGGCCACCGAGCGCTTGCCGGCCAGGGCCTGCTCCACGCTCTGGCCCTGACCGAGGGCGAGGCCGAGGCTCATGTTGCGCGACTGCGGGCTGGAGCAGGTCAGGACCAGGTCGCCGAGGCCGCACAGGCCGGCCACGGTCTCCGCCTCGCCGCCCAGGGCGACGCCCATCCGGGTCATCTCGGCGAAGCCGCGGGTGATCAGGGCGGCGTGGGCGCTGCGCCCCAGCCCGCGGCCCTCGCTGATGCCGCAGGCGATGGCCAGGACGTTCTTGATCGCCCCGCCGACCTCGGCCCCGATCAGGTCGGAGGCCAGGTAGGGGCGGAAGGTCGGGGCCGACAGGGTCTCCATCAGGGCCTGGCCGAGGGCGGTGTCGGCGCAGGCCAGGGTGACGGCGCTGGGCAGGCCGCGGGCCACCTCGCCGGCGAAGCTGGGGCCAGACAGGACCGCGGCGGGGGCGGCCGGGATGGTCTCGGCCAGCACCTCGGTCATCAGCTTCAGCGAGCCCCGCTCGATGCCCTTGGAGCACAGGACGACCGGCACGCCGATCCGGTGGTGCGGGGCGAAGGCCGTGAGCGTCGAGCGCATGTGCTGGGCCGGGGGCACGGCGAGGATCAGGTCGCAGGCGGCGAGGTCGGCGAGCTCGGCGGTGATCGAGACGCGGCTGTCGAGGACGACGCCCGGCAGGAAGGCCTCATTGATCCGCCGGGCGCGGATGCTGTCCACCACCTCGGGCTCGCGCGCCTGCAGCAGGACGTCGAGCCCCGCCCAGCCGGCCACCTGGGCCAGGGCCGTGCCCCAGGCGCCCGCGCCGATCACTCCCGCCGTGCGAAATTCCATATCCGCTCCTATGACTTGGCGCCCTTGCGGCCCGGCCTGTGGGTCGGGTCGGACAGGGCGCTCGCCTCGTCCAGCGGCCAGCGCGGCCGGGCGACGGCGTCGATATCCGAGGTCCAACCCTTCTGCAGCCGTTCCGCTCCCGCCAGAGCGATCATCGCCGCATTGTCGGTGCAATAGGCCATGGGCGGGGCGAGAAAGGCGAATCCGTTCCGCGCCGCCGTGGCTTCCAGCGTGGCGCGCACGGTCCGGTTGGCCGCCACGCCCCCGGCCACCACGAACAGGCGGTGGTCCCCGGCCCAGGCTTTCAGCGCCCGGTCGGCGCGGTCGCCGAGCTGGCGGGCGATGGCCGTCTGCACCGCATCGGCGAGGTCGGCCCGGTCCTGGTCGGTCTCGCAGGCGTGGGCGAGGCGCGAGGCGGCGGTCTTGAGGCCGGAGAAGGAGAAGTCGCAGTCCTTGCGGCCCAGCAGCGCCCGCGGCAGGTCGAAGCGGGCGCCGTCGCCGGTCTCGGCCAGTTTCTCCAGCGCCGGCCCGCCGGGGTAGCCGAGGCCGAGGGCCTTGGCGATCTTGTCGAACGCCTCGCCGGCGGCGTCGTCGATGGTGGCGCCCAGCCGGGTCATGTCGCCGACGCCGCGCACCTCCAGCAGCTGGCAATGGCCGCCCGAGACCAGCAGCAGCAGGAAGGGATAGGCCACCGGCCGGCCCAGCCGCGCCGAGACGGCATGGCCCTCCAGATGGTTGACCGCGATCAGCGGCAAGCCCCGCGCCAGGGCTGCGGCCTTGCCGAAGCTGAGCCCCACCATGACCCCGCCGACCAGCCCCGGCCCCGCCGTGGCCGCGATCCCGTCGAGGCCGTCATAGCCCAGCCCCGCCTCTTCCATGGCCCGCGCCGTCACCCCGGCGATCATCTCGACATGGCTGCGGGCCGCGATCTCGGGCACGACGCCGCCATAGGCCGCGTGGTCGTCGATCTGGCTGTGCACCACCGAGGACAGGACGGTGGCGACACCGTCCGGCGACAGGCGCACCACCGAGGCGGCGGTCTCGTCGCAGCTGGTCTCGAGGCCGAGCACGGTCAGGTCGCCCGCGGTTGCCCGGCGTCCCTCGCTGCTATAGTCGGCGGGCCTGTCCATCGGGTCGAGGTAACGACCCCGACCCCCCGGCGCAACGGCTGTCTCATGGCTCCTCTCGTCCGCATCGGCACGCGCCGCTCCAAACTGGCCCTGACCCAGTCCGGCATGATGCAGCGCGCCATCGGCCGGGCCCTCGGCGTGCCCGAGTCCGACATCGCCGAGGCCGTGCCGCTGGTCGAGATCGTCACCACCGGCGATCGGGTCCAGGACCGCCGCCTGATGGAGATCGGCGGCAAGGCCCTGTTCACCAAGGAGATCGAGGAGGCGCTGCTGGACGGCCGCGTAGACGTGGCGGTCCATTCGATGAAGGACGTCCCGGCCGAGCAGCCGCATGGCCTGTGCATCGCCGCGGTGCCGCCGCGCGAGGATCCGCGCGACGCCTTCGTCAGCGAGAGCTTCGCCACCTTCGAGGACCTCCCCATGGGGGGCCGGCTGGGGACCGCCTCGATGCGGCGGCAGGCCCAGGCGCTGGCGCTGCGGCCGGATCTGCAGATCGAGATGCTGCGCGGCAATGTCGACACCCGGCTGCGCAAGCTGGCCGAGGGCGAGTTCGACGCCATCCTGCTGGCCGTTTCGGGCCTCAACCGGCTCGGCTTCGAGGGCGTGATCCGCGAGCGGCTGTCGCTCGACGACTTCCTGCCGGCGCCGGGACAGGGGGCCCTGGCCCTGCAGACCCGGGCCGACGACCGCGGCGCGGCCTGGGTCGCGGCCCTGGACGATCCGGCGACCGCCCT
>NZ_JAVHLH010000048.1 GCF_031082345.1 Brevundimonas sp.
CGCGGCGGCGGTGCGCACCTCGGTGCGGCCCTGCTGCTGCTCTTTCGCCAGGCCGACCAGTTCCCCCAGGCCGGCGATGGTGCCGACCAGGCCGGACATCTCGGCCGGGACGATGACCGTCTTGGCGGTCGGGTTGCGCGCCAGTTCGGCGAAGGCCTCGACGTATTTCTGGGCCACGAAATAGTTGATGGCGTTGACGTCGCCGCGGGCGATGGCCTCGGACACCATGGCGGTCGCCTTGGCCTCGGCCTGGGCTTCGCGCTCGCGGGCCTCGGCGTCGCGGAAGGCGGCTTCCTTGCGGCCCTCGGCCTGCAGGATGGCCGACTGCTTGGCCCCCTCGGCGCGGGCGATGGCGGCCTGCTTCTCGCCCTCGGCCTCGGTGATGACGGCGCGGCGCTCGCGCTCGGCCTTCATCTGCCGCGCCATGGCGTTGGTGATGTCGGCGGGCGGAGTCAGGTCCTTGATCTCGATCCGGTTGACCTTGACGCCCCACGGCTCGGTCGCGGCGTCGATCACGGTCAGCAGGCGCGAGTTGATGTTGTCGCGCTGGAACAGCACCTCATCGAGATCCATCGAGCCGACCACGGTGCGCAGATTGGTCATGCACAGCTGGGTGATGGCGTAGGGCAGGTTCTCGACCCGGTAGGCCGCGCGGGCCGCGTCCATCACCTGGATGAAGACGATGGCGTCGACCTTCACCATGGCGTTGTCCTTGGTGATGACCTCCTGCTGGGGCACGTCGAGGACCTGCTCCATCATGTTCATGCGGCGGCCGATACGCTCCACGAAGGGCGTCAGCAGGCTGATGCCGGGCGACAGCGTCCGCGTGTATTTGCCGAACCGCTCGACCGTCATCTCGCGGCCCTGCGGCACGATCTTGACCACGCTGAACAGCAGGATGAACGCCAGAACGACCAGTGCGCCGACGAAGAGGGTGGAAAAGTCCATCAGTGTCTCCTTTTCCCCTCAAGGTTAGCACCCGTGGGCCCGCCCGCCAGCGAAACCGGACCCCGGTTCATGAACTCCCTGTAATAATTCCCGCGCCACCAGCCTGACAGGGGCGGAATTGAACGGGGGCGCTCCCCGGAAGAAGCGCCCCCATCCTCACGATACGACCGTCTATTCGACGGTGTAGGATTCGCCGTCGATGGCGCAGAGATCGACGCTCTCCTCGACCAGGGACTCGCCGTTCGAAAAGTCATAGCGGAGGTCGTATTCACAGGCCTCGAGCCCGTCATCGACCGCGATCTCGACGGTCTCGCCGTTCCGGACCACCTGGTCGCCGAGGATGTCCTCCTCCCAGCTGTCGCTGCTCGGCAGGGAGATATAGATGTGGGTCAGCGTATAGCCGGTGTTGTTGGTCAGATCGAAGCTGACGGAGGCGGTCTGGGCGACCGCGCCCGGCGCGACGAGGGCCAGGCCCAGCGCGGCCGTGGCGAAGAGATGCTTGATCATTTTGGTATCCCCCGGAGCCCACGTGATGCGGGGTCCCTCATCAGCGATTACAGTGTTTCACGGGCGCTTCAAGACCGCGCCATGACCGCCGCGGCCTCGATGATGCGCCGCGTTTCCTCCCAGCCGACGATCTCGCTGACGGCGTCCAGGGAATGAAAGGCCGCCTCGGTCGCGTCATCGCCCGCGACCGGCTCGCCCGACAGCCAGCGGGCGGCGTAGTCGATCAGCACATAGTGACGGCCCGCGTCCGGAAAAATCCCGTCCACCACGTCCAGCAGGCCGGTGATCTCCGCCACCACCCCGGTCTCCTCGCGCAACTCCCTGAGCGCCGCGTCGACCGCCCGCTCGCCCGGCTCGATGCGTCCGCCCGGCAGGCTCCACTCGCCCCGCAAGGGCGGCCGTCCCCGCCGGATCAGCAGCACCTGGTCGCCGCGCAGGCAGACGACGCCGGCGCAGGGGACGGGAGCGGGCAGGGGGGTGGTCATGGCGTGACGATAGCTTGGGCCTTTCGCGTCGCCCACGACTTTGACACAACCGGGCCATGACACCCCCGTCCGCCGAAGCGCTCGCCGCCCTGAAGTCCGCCCTCGGCGACGGCGGCTGGACCGACGACCCGGCCGAAATCGCGCCCTGGCTGACGGAATGGCGCAACCGCTGGACCGGTCACACCCCGCTGATGCTGACGCCGCGCTCGACGGAACAGGTCGCCGCCGCCGTGCGCATCTGCGCCGAACACCGCATCGCCATCGTCCCCCAGGGCGGCGACACCGGCCTCGTCGGCGGCCAGATCCCCTATGGCGAGGTCCTGCTGTCGACCCGCAAGCTGCGCGCGGTCCGCGACGTCACGCCCCTCGACGACGCCATGACCGTCGAGGCCGGGATCACCCTGCTCGAGGCCCAGCAGGCCGCCGCCGCCGTCGACCGGCTGTTCCCGCTCAGTCTCGCCGCCGAAGGCACCGCCACCATCGGCGGCGTCATCTCGACCAACGCCGGCGGCACCGCCGTGATCCGCTACGGCGTCATGCGCGACCTGGTGCTGGGAATCGAGGCCGTCCTGCCTGACGGCGAGGTCTTCCATGGCCTCAAACGCCTGCGCAAGGACAACACCGGCTATGACCTGAAACAGCTGCTGATTGGGGCCGAGGGCACCCTCGGCGTAGTCACCGCCGCCACTCTCAAGCTGTTCCCGGTCATGCGCTCCCGCTCCACCGCCATGGTCGGCCTCGACTACCCCTCGGCCGCCATCGAGCTGCTCGCCCGCGCCAAGGCCGAGACCGGCGGCGGCGTCGAGGCCTTCGAGCTGATGAAGCGGCTCGGCATGACCTTCGTCCTCGCCAACATCCCTGCGACGCGCGAGCCGCTGGACTCCACCCCGCCCTGGTACGTCCTGATCGAACTGGTCTCCGGCGAGCCCGGCGCCGCCGACGCGGCCATGGAGCGGCTGCTGACCCACGCCTTCGAGACCGGCCTGGTTGTCGACGCCGCCATTGCCCAGAACGACGCCCAGCGCGCCGCCTTCTGGAAGGTCCGCGAGGAACAGTCCGCCGCCCAGAAGCCCGAGGGCGGCGGCTGGAAGCATGACGTCTCCGTCCCCGTCTCCCGCATCGCCGACTTCCTCGAGGAGGCCACGGCCGCCGTCGAACGCTTCCACCCCGGCGCCCGCGTCAGCGCTTTCGGCCACGTCGGCGACGGCAATCTGCATTACGACGTCCTGTGTCCCCCCGGCGGCGACCGCCCGGCCTTCCTCGCCCGCTGGGCCGAGGGCTCGCAGATCGTCCACGACATCGTCGCCCGCTATGACGGCTCCATCTCCGCCGAACACGGCCTCGGCCGGCTCAAGACCGACGAGGCGCGCCGCTACAAGTCGCCGCTGGAGATCCGGACCATGCAGGCGGTGCGAGCGGCCATCGACCCGCACAGGATCATGAACCCGGCCGTGCTGTTCTGAGTTGGACCGGGGCCCGCTTGCCCCTTTCGCTCTTCCGTCCTACCCCTCCGCCTCGATTCACCACCCCCGGAGCCCGCCCATGACCCTCGCCCTGCTGTTCCCCGGACAAGGCAGCCAGTCGGTCGGCATGGGCGCCGCCCTGGCCGACGCCTTCGCCTCCGCCCGCGAGGTCTATGCCGAGATCGACGACGCCCTGGGCCAGAAGCTGTCGCTGCTGATGCGCGAAGGCCCCGAGGACCAGCTGACCCTGACCGAGAACGCCCAGCCCGCCCTGATGGCCGTCTCCGTCGCCGCAGCCCGGGTGCTCAAGGTCGAGTTCGATGTCGACGTCAGCCGCGCCGCCTTCGTCGCCGGCCATTCGCTCGGCGAATACTCCGCCCTGTGCGCCGCCGGCGCGATCAGCCTCAGCGACACCGCCCGCCTGCTGAAGCTGCGCGGCCAGGCCATGCAGCGGGCCGTGCCCGTCGGCCGTGGGGCCATGGCCTCGCTGATCGGCCCGAAGACCGACCTCGCCCTCGCCGAAGCCGCCGCGGCGGCGGGCTCCGAGGTCGGCGTCTGCGTCGTCGCCAATGACAACAACGCCGGCAATATCGTCATCTCGGGCGACAAGGCCGCCGTCGACCGCGCCATCGAAAAGGCCAAGGAACTGGGCGCCCGCGCCATCCCGCTGAACGTCTCGGCCCCCTTCCACTGCCCGCTGATGCAGCCCGCCGCCGACGAGATGGCCGACGCCCTGGCCGACGCGAAGATCGTCGCCCCCGCCGTCCCCGTCGTCGCCAACGTCACCGCCCGCCCGGAGACCGACCCGGAGGTCATCCGCCGCCTGCTGGTCGAACAGGTCACCGGCCGCGTCCGCTGGCGCGAGTCGATGGAATGGATGGCCGGGGAGGGCGGCGTGACCCGCTTCGCCGAGATCGGCTCGGGCAAGGTCCTGACCGGCATGGCCAAGCGCATCGCCCCGGACGCGGAGAGCCTGTCGCTGAACACGCCGGAAGAGCTGGAAGCGTTCGCGAAGTCGCTGGGCTAGGGCGGTGAGGTGGCCAAACGAGAATGAGTGGGGCGAGCTTGGCTGGCTGAAGGATGAGCCGCTGGAGTTCAGGCGAGGTTTGCTGGGGAAGTGGTCTGCATCGACGGGCAAATACAGCCTGAAACTCAGGATGAACAACTTTCCCGATGAGCCGCTATGGACGCTTTTTGGTAACGGCCGACAGATCACTCACTTCGACGACGCCCCTTCAGCCTGGACAATTCGATACTGATTTTTGATAGGTAAGTTCAACATGTTCAATCTCACCGGCAAGACCGCCCTCGTCACCGGCGCCACCGGCGGCATCGGCGGGGCCATCGCCCGGGCCCTGCACGCCCAGGGCGCGACCGTCGTCCTGTCCGGCACCCGCGAGGCGGTGCTGCAGGATCTGGCGAAGGAGCTCGGCGAGCGCGCCTTCGCCGCCGCCGCCAACCTGTCGGACGCCGACTCCGTCGACGGCCTGATCGCCCGCGCCGAGGAGGCCGCCGGCGCCCCGCTGGACATCCTCGTCGCCAATGCCGGCATCACCAAGGACGGCCTGCTGATGCGGATGAAGGACGAGGACTTCACCGACGTCATCAAGATCAATCTGGAATCTTATTTCCGCCTCTCGCGCGCCGCCATGAAGGGGATGATGAAGCGCCGCTCCGGCCGCATCATCGGGATCACCTCGGTGGTCGGCGTCACCGGCAATCCCGGCCAGACCAACTACGCCGCCTCCAAGGCCGGCATGATCGGCTTCTCCAAGTCGCTGGCGCAGGAGGTGGGCTCCAGGGGCATCACCGTGAACTGCATCGCCCCCGGCTTCATCGCCTCGCCGATGACCGACGTGCTCAACGACCAGCAGCGCGAGACCATCCTCAAGACCATCCCGCTCGGCCGGCTGGGCGAGGGCGACGAGATCGCCGCCGCCGCCGTCTATCTGTCCTCGGACGAAGCCGCCTACGTCACCGGCCAGACCCTGCACGTCAACGGCGGCATGGCGATGATCTGATGAAAATCCTGCGCATCCTCGCCACCATCCTCAGCGGCCCGATGCTGCTGATCGGGATCATCTGGGTGCTGCAGGGCCTGAACATCCTGCCGGGCAGCTTCATGACCGGACAGATCATCTGGGCCGTCTACGGGGCGCCGCTCGCGCTGGCGGGCGGCGGGCTGGTCTGGTGGGTCAACCGGGGCGTTCAATCCCGGTAACGGGCTATTTCCAGCCGCCCCGGCTGTGCTAAAGCCCACGCAACCGGTTCGCTGAGTCTTCGTTGAAGGCTTGCGCAGCCGTCGCCGTCGTCATACGGCAAAGACTGAAGACAACAGCCGCCGTGGCGGCCCTGAAAGCAGAGACACCCATGTCCGACACCCTGGAACGCGTCCGCAAGATCGTCATCGACCACCTGGACGCCGATCCGGAAAAGGTCGTTGAAAAGGCCAGCTTCATCGACGATCTGGGCGCTGACTCGCTCGACAACGTCGAACTGGTCATGGCCTTCGAGGAAGAATTCGACATCGAGATCCCCGATGACGCCGCCGAGCACATCCAGACCGTCGGCGACGCCGTGAAGTTCATCGACGAGAAGCTGGCCGGCTAAAGCCGCCAGCCGATCGTACGGCACGAGAGGCCGCCGCGACGCCCCAGGGCGCGCGGCGGCCTTTTGCGTTTGGGGCCTGGAGTTGGTCCGAAACGGCCGTGGCGCGTCAAGCTGCTGGCGCAGGCTGTCTCCGTCACCAGCGCAGGGCGAACCGACCGGCCACAGCGCCGATGACCCCGGCCGCCGCGATGCCGAGCGTGTACCAGGTCGCCACGAAGGCGGCGGTCGATTCCGGGCAGTGCAGCACGCCATAGGCGGTCGCCGCCATGGCGCCCGCCGCCACGCCGAGCGCCATGCCGGCGAAGGCGGGCCGGGTCGGAGCCAGCGACCGCGCGGCCAGAAAGACGGGGAGGGCCGACGCCGCCGCTGTCATCAGGATGTTGGGGCCGCAGATCGTCCATGTTTGACCCAGCCAGACCGCCATACGCTGGTCGGCCGGGGCGGCCGCCACTTCGATCGCGCCCCACAGAATGGCGGCTCCGACCACGCCAAGCAGCGTGATCAACGGTGTCCGCGTATCCGCCCCCGGCCGTCCCGCCCTGAGCGCGAGCCACAGCGCCGCGCCTGCAAGGGCGGCCGTGTACAAGCCCTTCAAGACAAGCGTCGGGGACGACAGAACCTCGGTCAGGCTGTGGTGTACGCCCAGCAGCAACGCCACGGCTGTGACGGAGGCGGCGGCCGCGGCGATCAGCAGCCAAAGATTCAGCCGGGCGGGACGGGCGGGCTGCAGGCCGGCGGCGAGGGCGTCGATCAGGTCGTCAGTTTTCATGGGACACGCTGGCCGCCAGGGCCTTCATGGAACGGTGGACGCTCACCTTGGCCGCGCCCTCGGTGCAGCCGTTTCGAGCCGCGGCCTCGGCGAGACTGAAGCCTCCGATGCGCACATCCTCGATCAGGCGGCGCTGACGCAGCGGCAGGATCGACAGGACCTTGGCGAGATCGCGTCGCACCGCGCCGTCCTCGACGGAATGCTCGGCCAGCAGCACGTCTGCGTCCTCGAGCGGCACGTGCGTCCGCCGGCCCTGGCGGCGGAAATGGTCGATCAGCTTGTAGCGCGCGATGGCGTAGGCCCAGGCGGTGAAGGCCATGGACCGGTCGTAGGTCGCCCGCTTGGCGTGAATCGCGATCAGACAGTCCTGCACCAGATCCTCGACGTCGGCTTCAAGGCCGATCAGGCGACGCCTGAAAAAGGGGGTCAGGGCGCCGCGCAGTTCGGTCAACAGGGCGCGCCAGGCCACGGGGTCGCCATCGAGGCCCCGCAGCATCAGGCGCTTCAGCTCGGCTTCCCTGTCCACCACGCATCCTCATTCGTGCGGAACCCGCCCGAGGTTACATTGCCCCGGAAGATCGGCGGTCAAGAAAGTTTTCGCCGCCGCGTAACCGTGACCGCACCGCCGTCGAACCCCCCTCCGCCAGGCCGCGCCACTCCGGACGGCCGTGTTGAGGAGACCACCCATGAACACCCCCGCCCAGATTCTCATCGGCGCCGGCGCCCTGCTCGCGCTCGGTGTCACCGCCGTCGCGGCCCAGGAGCGCCCGGCCCCGGCCGAGGAGAAGAAGATGGAGAAATGCTACGGCGTGGCCCGCGCCGGCCAGAACGACTGCGCCGCCGGCCCGGGCACCAGCTGCGCCGGCACCTCGACCCGCGACTGGCAGGGCAACGCCTGGAAGCTGGTTCCCGAGGGCACCTGCGCCGACATCCGCACGCCGCGCGGTAACGGCTCGCTGACCCCCATCGCGAACCGCTGATGTCGAGCCTTCCGACCGCCGGCCTGAGCCTGAAGCCGCAGCATTTCGCGGAGGCCGAGGCCTGTCCGGCGGTCGGACCCCGGCGGGGCCTGTGGTTCGAGGTCCATCCCGAGAACTACATGGTCGCCGGCGGGCCGCGACCGGGCTGGCTGGAGCGTATCCGGGCCGTGCGGCCCCTGTCCCTGCACGGCGTCGGCCTGTCCCTGGCGGGCGACGAACGGCCCGATCGTGATCATCTCGCGCGCTTTCGCTCCCTGATCGACCGATTCCAGCCCTTTCTGGTGTCGGAGCATCTGGCCTGGTCGCGGCGCGGCGGCGTCTATCACCCCGACCTGCTGCCCGTCCCACGCAGCCGCGAGATGCTGGGCCTGATCTGCGCCCATATAGACGAGGCCCAGTCGGCGCTGGGACGCACCCTGCTGATCGAGAATCCCGCCGCCTACCTGCCGCTGGCCGGCCACGACTGGGACGAGGTGGACTTCCTGGCCGAGATCGCCCGACGTACGGGCTGCGGCCTGCTGGTCGACGTCAACAACGTCCATGTCAGCGCCTGCAACCTCGGCCAGTCGGCCGAGGACTGGCTGGACCGCGTGCCGGCGGCCCTGATCGGCGAAATTCATCTGGCCGGTCATCGGCCGGACCCGGTCTGGGGCGAGGCGCTACTGATCGACAGCCATGACGCGCCGGTCAGCGAAGCCGTCTGGCGCCTGCACGAGCGGCTGCTGGCCCGCATCGGCCCCCGGCCGACGCTGATCGAGCGCGACGGCCGGGTGCCCGCCTTCGACCTGTTGCTGCAGGAACAGACGCGGGCCGCCGGCGCGTTGGCCTCGACGAGGGCTCCGGCATGACCGCCTTTCACGACGCCTTCGCGCAAGCCCTGGAAGGTCGTTTCGACGACCTGTGGCCCCACCTCACGCCCGACGATCGGACCCTGGGAGCCATCGCCGTCTACCGAAACACCTCGATCAAGGGCCGCATAGACGCGCTGGAGGCCAACTATCCCACCGTCGCGCGCATGGTTGGCGGCGACTGGTTCCGGGCCGCCGCGCGCGAGTTCGTCGAGGACCAGCCCGGCGACGATCCCGTGCTGGCCGGGTTCGGCGAGGGCTTCCCCGCCTGGCTGGCCGCCTTCGAGCCCGCGCGGGACCTGCCTTACCTCTCCCCGATCGCCCGGCTGGACCGCGCCTGGACCGAGGCGCATCTGGCCCCCGACGCGCGGCCTTTGACCGCCACGCGGGCGGCCGCGGCCGGACTGGCCCTGACCGCCGCCCCGGCGCGCCTGCACCCGTCCGCCCGGTTGTTCTGGTTCGACTGGACGGCGCCGTCACTGTGGCTGGCGCATCGCGAGCCGGACGAGGCCGCGGAACTCCATTGGCGGCCCGAGGCCGAGGGGCTGCTGATCCACCGTCCCGGAGCCGAGATCCGGGCGCGGCGCCTCAGCCGCGCCGAATGGGCCTTCCTCGACGCCGGCCGCAAAGGCCGCCCGTTCGGTCTCGCCGCCCTGTCCGCCGGCGCGACCGGGTCCCACGTCGACCCCTCAGCCGTGTTCGCCGGTCTGATCGCGGCCGACGTATTCGATTCCACCTGCCTCCGGAGCCCTGAACCATGAACGCCATCGCCCGCATCCACGACCGTATCGGCGCCGCCATTCCCTCATGGCCCCTGGCCTTGCTGCTGCGCGTCGGCGTGGCCGCGCCCTTCTTCCTGTCGGGTCGCACCAAGGTGGACGGCTTCCTGACCCTGTCGCCGTCGACGCACTATCTGTTCGCCGAAGAGTATCGCGTGCCTCTGCTGCCGCCGGAGACGGCGGCCCTGATAGCGACCTATGCGGAGCATCTGCTGCCGATCCTGCTGGTCATCGGTTTGGCGACGCGGCCGGCGGCGCTGGGCCTGCTGGCGATGACACTGGTGATCCAACTGTTCGTCGTACCCGGCGGCTGGCCGACCCACCTGCTCTGGGCCGGGCCGCTGATCTACCTGATCGCCCGCGGCCCCGGCGCGGCGAGCCTCGATCGACTGTTGAAGCTCGATTGATCCGGGGATCCGCGATGCGATTGCTGGCATTGACCCGCCGGTCTGCCCTGCGCCCCTGACTCCCGCCTAGCCCCGCGCCCCTCCACCCCCTATTCTCTCCGGGAGATTCACTGCAAAGGACCGCCGCATGCGTCGCGTCGTCGTCACCGGCCTAGGCCTCCTTACCCCCCTTGGCTGGGGCGTCGAGCATAACTGGAAGGGCATCGTCGAGGGCCGTTCGGGCATCGGTCCGATCACCAATTTCGACGCCGAGGGCTGGGGCTGCACCATCGCCGGCGAGATCCCCTCCGTGGATGGGCGGGGCGGCGGGGCGCCGGGCCAGCCGGGGGTGTTCGACCACGAAAAGGTCATGTCGCCCAAGGACCGCAAGCGGGTCGACGACTTCATCGTCTACGCCATCGCCGCCGCCGACGAGGCCTTGGCCGACGCGAACTGGAAGCCCGAAAGCGCCGAAGACCAGGAGCGCACCGGCGTCATGGTCGGCTCCGGCATCGGCGGCCTCGGCCCCATCGCCGACACCGCCGTCATCCTCAAGGAACAGGGCCCGCGCCGGGTCAGCCCCTTCTTCATCCCCTCGGCCCTGATCAACCTGACCTCGGGCCAGATCTCGATCCGTCACGGCCTCAAGGGTCCCAACCACTCCGTGGTGACGGCCTGCGCCACCGGGGCTCACGCCATCGGCGACGCCGCCCGGATGATCGCCATGGACGACGCCGACGTCATGGTCGCGGGCGGCGCCGAAAGCTCCATCGTGCCGATCGGCATCGCCGGCTTCCTGGCCTGCAAGGCCCTGTGCACCGCCTTCAACGACGCCCCCGAGAAGGCCAGCCGTCCCTATGACAAGGACCATGCCGGCTTCGTCATGGGCGAGGGCGCCGGCATCATGGTGCTGGAGGAGTATGAGCACGCCAAGGCCCGCGGCGCGAAGATCTACGCCGAGATCGTCGGCTACGGCATGAGCGGCGACGCCTATCACATCACCGCCCCGTCCGAGGACGGCGAGGGCGGCCTTCGCGCCATGAAGGCGGCGCTGAAGCGGGCCGGGATGCAGCCGTCGGACCTCGACTACGTCAACGCCCACGGCACCTCGACCATGGCCGACTGGATCGAACTGCGCGCCATCGAGCGGCTGGTCGGCGACCATGCGAAGAACCTCGCCGTCTCCTCGACCAAGTCGATGACCGGTCACCTGCTCGGCGCCGCCGGGGCCATTGAATCGATCTTCTCGGTGCTGGCCATCCGCAACCAGATCGCCCCGCCGACCATCAATCTCGACAATCCCGAGCAGGAAACCCCGATCGACCTGGTCCCGCACAAGGGCAAGCCGATGAAGATCGAGGTGGCCATGTCCAACAGCTTCGGCTTCGGCGGCACCAACGCCAGCGTCATCTTCAAGAAGGTCGGCTGATGTTCGGACGCTCCCGGGGGGCGGGCGCTCCGAAATCCCGTTCGCCCAGATCAGGGCAGGCCACGGCCCTGCTGGCCGCCTCGGCCACCTTCAGCCTGTTCCTGATCGCCGCCATCGTCGCCGCCTGGAGCGTCTTCTACGCCCCGGGACCCGAGGCCCGCGGCGGGGCCGAGACCACCATCGTCACCCTGCCCAGCGGCGCCGGCGTCAGCGCCATCGCCGCCAATCTGAAGGCCGCCGGGGTGATCCGCTCGACCGATATGTTCAAGGTCGCCGCCACCCTGACCGGGGCCGACCGCAAGCTGCGCGCCGGCGAGTACGAGGTGCCGAGCAAGGCGTCCCTGCGCTCCGTCCTGGTGCTGCTGGTCGAGGGCCGCGTCGTCCGCCACTACGTCACCCTGCCCGAGGGCTGGTCGTCGGCCCAGGCGGTCGACATCCTGATGCGCCAGCCGCTGCTGACCGGCGACATCCCGACCACGCCGGAGGAGGGCTCGCTGTGGCCCGACACCTATGAGATCAGCCGCGGCGACACCCGCGCCTCCGTCATCGCCCGCATGACCAAGGCCCAGGCCGACAATCTCGCCCGCCTGTGGGCCGCCCGCTCGCCCCGCACCGTGGTCAAGTCGCCGGAAGAGGCCGTCATCCTGGCCTCCATCGTCGAGAAGGAGACGGCCGTGGCGGCCGAACGCCCGCGCGTCGCCGCCGTCTTCTCCAACCGCCTGCGCATCGGCATGCGGCTGGAGAGCGATCCGACCATCGTCTACGGCATCACCCAGGGCCGGCCGCTGGGCCGCGGCATCCGCCGCTCCGAGCTGGACAGACGGACCGAGTGGAACACCTATCAGATCGACGGCCTGCCCCCGACGCCGATCGCCAATCCGGGCGGCGAGGCCCTGGCCGCCGTGCTGAACCCGCCGGCGTCGGACGAGCTGTTCTTCGTCGCCGACGGCTCGGGCGGCCACGCCTTCGCCCGCACCTATGAGGAGCACCTCGCCAACGTCGCCCGCTGGCGCGAGATCGAGCGCCGCAAGGCCGGCCTGCCTCCGGGCGCTCCGCCGCCGGCCGTCCCCGGGACCTCCCCCGGCGTGCCCAACGCCGACCCCGACGCCGCCACTGTTCCGCCCGGCGTCGTCGTCCCGCCCGGCGCCCAGGTCATCCGCGTGCCGCAACAGGCGCCCGCCCAATGAGCACCATCTCCGGCATGACCGGCTTCGGCCGCGGCGAGGGGGCCGGGGGCGCCTGGACCTGGTCGGTCGAAGCGCGCTCGGTCAACGGCCGCAATCTCGAGGTCCGCTTCCGTGGTCCCCCCGGCTTCGACAGCCTCGAACGCGCCGCCAAGGCCTCCGCCCAGCGGCATTTCACCCGCGGCCAGATCACCGTCGGCGTGCAGGCGAAACGCGCCGACCCCGGCGCCGCCGCGCTCAAGGTCAATGACGACATCCTCGCCCGCTACCTGACCCTCGCCAACCAGCTGGCGCAGGACGGGGCGGCCCCGCCGTCCGCCGACGGCCTGCTGGCCCTGCGCGGCGTGCTCGAGACGCCCGAGGAGGAAGAGGACCCCGACGCCCGCGCCGCCGTCGAGGCCGCCATGGCCGCCTCCATCGACGCCGCCTTCGACGCCCTGAGGACCTCCCGCGACCGCGAGGGCGCCCAGCTCCTGCCGGTGGTCGAGGCCTTCGTGGAGCGTATCGAGGTCCTCGTCGCCCGCGCCGAAACCGAGGCCGCCGCCCAGGTCGAGGCCATCCGCGACCGCTTCACCCGTCGCATGACCGAGCTGGCCCCCGACGCCCCCGGCCTCGCAGACCGCATCTTCCTCGAGGCCGCCGCCCTGGCCACGAAAGCCGACGTGCGCGAGGAGCTCGATCGCCTCACCGCCCACCTCGCCTCGGCCCGCCAACTGTTGCGCCAGCCCCCCGCCGGGCGGAAACTCGACTTCCTGATGCAGGAATTCATGAGGGAGGCGAACACCCTCTGCTCGAAATCGGCTACGACCGCGCTCACCGGAATCGGCCTCGAGCTGAAGGCCGTCATCGAGCAGCTGCGGGAACAGGTCCAGAATGTCGAATGAACGCACGCCCCGCCGCGGCGTCCTGCTGATCGTCGCCAGCCCCTCGGGCGCCGGCAAGACCAGCCTGTGCCGCCGCCTGATGGCCGACCACGGCGGCCTCGAGCTGTCGATCTCGATGACCACCCGCGGCATCCGTCCGGGCGAGGTCGCCGACCGCGACTATCACTTCGTCGACGACGCCGAGTTCCAGCGCATGGTCGAGGCCGACGCCTTCCTCGAATGGGCCGACGTCCACGGCAGCCGCTACGGCAGCCCCCGCGCGCCCATCGACCGCGCCCTCGCCGAAGGCCGGGACGTGCTGTTCGACATCGATTGGCAGGGCGCCCGCCACATCGCCCGCAAATGCCCCCAGGACGCCGTCCGCGTCTTCATCCTGCCGCCCAGCCTCGAAGAGCTGCGCCGTCGCCTCGTCACCCGCTCCCAGGACGCCGAGGACGTCATCGACCGCCGCATCGCCAACGCCAAGGGCGAGATCGAGCACTGCGGCGAGTTCGACTACGTCTTCGTCAACGACGACTTCGACCGCTCCTACGCCGAGCTGGCCCACATCTACCACGCCGAACGCAGCAAGCGTTTCCGCAACGTCTGGGTCGACGGCTACAAGACGGCCCTGCTGAACGAGCAGGTCTGAAGCATTCCTCCCCCGCAGGGGGAGGGGGACCACGCGAAGCGTGGTG
>NZ_JAVHLH010000049.1 GCF_031082345.1 Brevundimonas sp.
CGAGCGCGGGCGTCGGCGCGGGGGCGCCGGTCAGGTCGAGGGAGAGGTCGTCGAGCGGCATGATTGGCTGACGGTATCGTATTCGCAGCGTTCGGGAAGGCCGCACCGGTAGCGAACCTTCGCCTTATCGTTGACCGGGACCGTTCCGGCCTCGGGCGGCCGACACCGCGGCGCGGTTCGCTCGGCCAGGCCGGCCTGGGAGAGGGCGAGCCGATGACTGGCGCGGGCGAGCGCGGAGTATCCGGCGCTGACGCCGACCAGCAGGATCGAGGCGACGGTCATGGCGATCATCAGTTCAAGGACGCTGTAACCGGCGCGGGCGGCACGACGGCCTCGACGACCAGGTCCGGACCGAAGCGGCGGTCGACGACTATGTGCAGCCGCCGCGCCACGGACGGAACCTCGTCCGTACCGGCGCTGGTGCTGGTGTAGGTCCATGATCGTCCCCCGGTCTCTCCGGCCTGTTGTCCATCGGGACGCTCGCCCGCGTAAAGGTCCTCGTAGAGATCGTCGGCGATCCTCATCGCCGTCAAGCGATCTCGGGCCTGGGCCATGCGCGATACGGCGTTGGATGCCAGCGCTACGGCGGCGGCCACCGCCAGCACCGTGATCGCCAGGGCCACCATTGCATCGATGGTCAGGTAGCCGCCGCGGGGGCCGTCCGCTTTACAGGGCAACGGCGTCACCCACGGCCAGCAGTCCCTGGAACACCATCATGGTGATCAAACCGACCATGGCCCCGACGACGATGATGACCAGAGGGGTGAGGACGGACAACACCCGCTCGATCGCTTCCTGGGCGCGTGCCCCCAGAAGCGCCGAGCCGTCATTCAGCGCCGCCGCGACCTGCCCGGAGTGCTCGCCCATCAGGACGTAGTGGATCAGGTCCGGCGGGCAGGCGGGGACGCGTCGCAAGACTTCCGACAGCCGGACGCCCTCCATCAGCCGCTCGTCCTGGGCGGCGAGGGCGCGACTGAGCGAGGTGATCGTCACCGGCTCGCGGGCCAGTCTCCAGGCGGGGGCCAGAGGGACGCCGGCCTGGAGCATGACGGCCAGGCGGGAGGCGAGGTTGGCGAAGACGAAGTCGCGGAGCGGCGAACGTTTGCCGCGCATCAGCAGGCGGGCGACCAGGTCGCCGGCGGCTCGACGCAGGGGGGCGATCAGCGCCACTCCAATGGTGAGTGCCGCTGTCGCCGCAGCCAGTATGGGCATCAGGAAACGGACCACGGCGCCGAAAGTCAGCACCGCCTGGGTCTGGGGCGGAATGTCGCCGCCCATTCCCGCGAACGCCGGTTCAAGCGAGGGGAGCACAGCGTAGGCGTAGATGGCGATGGAGCCAAAGGCCACCAGGATGACGAAGGCCGGATAGAGGCACAGGGTGACCAGCCGCTTCTTCAGCTGGTCGGCGGCGGCGAGCGAACGGGCGCCCGCGGCCAGCACCTCGCTCTGGCGGCCCGAGGCTTCGCCGCCTCGCGCCAAGGCCTGCAGGAAGCGGGCGGGCGCGCCATCGGCGGCCTCCAGCGCGCGGGACAGGGGCTCGCCGGCGATCAGCCGCTGGCGCACCTCACGGGCGATGGCGCTCATCCGTGCTGTTTCACGGGTTTCCAGCAGGGCGAGCGCCTGCGCCAGGGCCATGCCGCTGTTCATCAGCTGGGCCAGGTCGCGACCGAAGCGCGCCGCTTCGGCGTCGGTCAGGCGTAGGCGACCCTGGTGCTGGAGCAGCGCCGGACGGATGGCGAGCGGGTGAAGACGGGCCTCCACCAGACGGTCGCGCAAGACGGCCGCCTCCGCCGCATAGCTGACCCCGCGGTGACGGCGCCCGTCCGCGCCGAGCGCTATATAGCGGAAGGCCTTCATCGATCGGCGACGCGCCAGGCGTCACCCCAGTCGAGCAGGCCGTCAGCCGACTGTTCGAGCGCATCCTGCCGCAGGGTGGCGTGGCCAGGTTGTCCGGCGAGATGCCGACGCAGGACCGAGGCGTGGGCGCCCGACCCGATCAGCTCGCCCAGTTCCGGCGTGCAGATCATGAGCTCGCTCACCGCCCGCCGGCCGCGCCGGCCCGTCTGGCCGCAGGCTGGACAGCCCTGGGCGCGGCCGACGGAAGCGGGGCGTGTGGCGAGCCCGGCGTCGCGCAGGGCCGCCGTCTCCTCGGCGTCCAGTGGGGTGGTCGTCTTGCAGCTCTGGCAGAGCTGGGCGGCGAGGCGTTGGGCCATGACGCCGATAAGGGCGTCGCCGAGCAGGTAGCGTTCGACCCCCATGTCGATCAGGCGTGACGGCGTGGTGGCGGCGTCATTGGTGTGCACGGTCGCCAGCACGAGGTGACCGGTGAGGCTGGCCTGCACGGCGAGGCGCGCGGTCTCCGCATCGCGGATTTCGCCGACCAGGATGACGTCGGGGTCATGGCGGAGAAAGGAGCGCAAGGCCGTCGAGAAGGTGAAGCCGGCTGCCTCGTTGACCTGGCTCTGCAGGATGTCCTCGAACACATATTCGACCGGGTCCTCGACGGTCAGGATCTTGTTCCGGGAAGAGGCGAGCTGGCGCAGACCGGCGTAGAGGGTGGTGGTCTTGCCGCTGCCGGTCGGGCCGGTCACCAGCAGCAGACCGTGGCTGCGGTTCAGGAGTTGGCTGACGCCCGCAGCGACGGCCGGACGCAAACCGAGCCTCTCGAGCGAATAGTCGACGTCGCGCCGGGTCAGAAGGCGCACCACCAAAGATTCTCCGAACACCGTCGGCGCCGTCGAGATGCGCACATCGACCGGCACGCCGCGGACGTTGATCGTGGTCCGTCCGTCCTGGGGCGCGCGGCGTTCCGCCACGTCCAGGTCAGACAGCACCTTGATCCGCGCGATCAGGGCCGGACCGATATCCACGCCCAGTCGATCCTGATCCTGCAGATCGCCATCGATGCGGAAACGGACGCGGGTATGGTCGATTTTCTGCTCGATGTGCACATCCGAGGCGTTGAGCAGGAAGGCGCGCTCGAGGATCTGTTCGGACAGCCGGACGACGGGCGCGTCCCGCGCTATGTCCTTGAGCCGTTCGGCGTCGTCCAGCCAGGTTGCGGTCGACGGGGCAGAGCCGGCGGCTTCTTCCAGAGCCGGTTCGGCGACGTCCTGCACACGCCGCCAGGCGCTGAGGGTGATGGTGCGAACTGGCGCGTCCCGTCCCAGCGCGAACCGCAGGGCGTCGCGGGTGGTCGGATCGCCGGGGTCGACGAGCCCGAGACACCAACCCCCGTCCCCGTCGTCCATGGCGACGGCGTAGCGGTCCTGCAGAAACCGCACGCTCAGTCCGGGAAGTTCGACGAGTTCGATCGGCGATCCATCGGGCCATACCGGCGCGTCATGCAAGGTTTCGCAGGCCTGCGCGATCGAGTCCTCGGTGGCGAGGCCGAGCAGGCTCAGGGCCACGGCGAGGGGCTGGCCCGACGCTGCGCTGGCGCGCCGGGCGCGCTCCATCGCACTGCCGCTCAGCGCGAGCGCTTCGGCCAGTTCCGGTCGCGCAGGATTCGGCGCCGGCAGTTCGAACTCGTCCGCAGATTGAACCATGTGAACGCCGTGGACTCGGCTCCCGCTCCCCGTATAGTCGACCATAAGTAGCGCGTTGGTTCGGGGGGAACCATTGGGAAATCAAGAATTGAGGGTCGCGCGAAGACGCCAGGGGCGCCGCGCCGGCTACACCCTGACCGAGATGTTGGTGGTGCTGGTCATCATCGGCCTGATCAGCGCCATCGTCGTGCCGCAGACCCTGGGGCAGATGGATCGGGCAAAGGTGCGCGCCGCACGACTCAAGATGGAAAGCGTCGCCGCGGCGCTCGAGATGTATTCGGCGGATCTGGCCCGTTACCCGACCGCCGAAGAAGGGCTGGCAGCGCTGATGGACCCGCCGGAGGGCGTCGCGGAATGGGCTGGCCCCTATCTGTCGGATCCGGCGCTGACAAAGGACCCGTGGGGCCGGGCGGTTGTCTATGCCCCGCCGGCCGCGCCCGGGGACCGGTTCAAGCTGACCAGCTACGGCGCCGACGGCGCGCCAGGCGGCTCGGGCTTCAAGCGCGACATCGTCCTGCAGGCGACCCCATGATCCGATCTCCTCGCCTGGCCCTTCTGACTGGATTGGCTCTTTTGGCCGGCTGCGAAACCTCGCGGGGCATTCGCTCCGACCTGGCGGTGATCCCGCAGAACCGGCCGGCGGCGTCCGGTCCGGTCGCGCCCGATGCTCCGGCTCCCGATGATCCGGCTGCTTCCGCCTGGCGCATCGAGAGTCAGGCTCTTCCACCGGTCGATTCGGCCGCGCAGCGCTCGGTGGAGCGGTCCTTCAACGTCGTGTTCGATCAGGCGCCCGTCGCCGCCATCGCGGACGCGGTGCTCGGCCAGTCGCTGCGACGCTCCTACCGGCTCGACCCGTCGGTTCAGGGCAGCCTGACCCTTAGTCTGACCGGACGGATGAGCGAGGCCCAGGCGCTTGCGACATTCGACCGGGCGCTGCGCAGCGTCAGCGCTGCGCTGGTGGCCGAGGGACAGGGTTTTGCGATCGTGCCGGCGGCCCAGGCGGCGCGCCTCAACGCGCCCCCGGTCGCTGCACAGGACGGAGCCGAAATCCTCGCCGGTTCGGCCGTTTATCAGGCCCGCTCGATCGGCGCGGCCGAGATCGCTCGTCTGCTCGAACCGTTGGCTGGGGACGGCGCAACGGTGCGCGCCGATCCGGGCCGGGAGCAAGTGTTCATCTCCGGCGATCCGATGACGGTCAACGCCTTGGTGCGGACCGCCCGGTCGCTGGATGTAGACTGGCTGCAGGGCAAGAGTCTGCAGTTCTTCCCGGTTCGGTACGCCAGCCCCACCGATATCGCCTCCGAAATCCAGCAGGTATTTGGCGGTCCCGACGGGCCCATGGGCAGCCAGATCCAGTTCATCGAATTGAATCGGCTGAACGGCCTGCTGGTGATCGCCCGGTCGCCGGCCGGTCTCGACCGCGCGGCGGAATGGATTCAGCGCTTCGATCGCGCTCCACCGCCGGCGTCACGGCGCCTGCGGTCCATTCCGCTCGCCAATCTCGAAGCCGACCAGTTCGTCACCACCCTGTCGGCGCTGTTGGGTACGGGTTCGGGCGCGCCGCACACGACTGCAGGCGGCCAGGAGGCTCCTCCCGCGCCAACGCCGGATGCGCCGGGGGGCGCACCTACGCTCGCCGCGGCCGCCGGCGCAGCGGGCGCCCTGAGATTGACCGCGGACGCCCGGACCAACTCCCTGATCCTGCTGGCCGACGATGCGGAGTACCGCAATGTGCTCGACATAGTACGCGAGCTCGACGCCCCGCCGCCGCAGGTGCTGATCGAAGCGACCATTGCGGAAGTGACCCTGAACGACCGGCTGCGCTTCGGCGTGCAGTGGTTCTTTGACGACAATGATCTGACCGGGGGCTTCTCATCCGGCTCCGACGACGCCGCCGCGTCCAGCTTCCCGGGCTTCTCCCTGCGCTACCTCGACCTCGACGTTCGCGCGGTGCTCAACGCCTTGTCCACCGTGACCGATGTGGAGCTGATCTCAACGCCCCGGATTCTGGTACTTTCCAACGAGAGCGCGGAGCTTCAGGTCGGCGACCAGGTGCCGATCATCACCCAGACGGCCGTAGGGCTGAACGATGACAGCCGTGTTCTGAACAGCGTCCAGTACCGCGACACTGGCGTGGTCCTGTCCGTGACCCCGCGGGTGAGCGAAAGCGGGCGGATGTTTATCCAGATCGAACAGGAGGTCAGCGAGGTCGCGGGCACCACCACCTCCGACATCGATTCTCCGACCATCCAGCAGCGCCGTCTCAGTACGCGCATCCAGGTGGAGGATGGGCAGCTGGTCGTGCTCGGTGGCCTGCTCAGGTCCAGCCGAAGCCTGGGCGACACCGGCGTCCCCTATCTCAGCCGCATCCCCGCGCTCGGTGCCCTGTTCCGGTCGCGCGACACCACCCAGCGCCAGACGGAATTGGTCATGTTCTTGCGGCCGACTGTCATCCGGGCTCGCTCGGACATCGACGCGGTGACCAACGAGATGGTGGGGCGTCTTCAGGCGCTGGGCTTGCCCGTTGAAACGCCCCCGGCCCGTTGAGTCTCTCAGGCGCGAGGGGTATGTTTCCCTGCTCGCCATGTCGTTCGCCCTGGGGCTCGCCATTTTCGGCGGCGCCCTGGCGGTGGGCCTGCGGACCTATCTCGCGGCCTCGGTCGATCAGACGCGCGAGATTCGCACCCGTATCGCTTTGGAAAGCGCCGCGGCGACGGTGCTCGGCGAACTGGCGGCGGGCGGCCGGCTGGCGGCGGAGGCCGAGAGAATCCTGAGCGGCGACGGTCAACAGGTCCTCGTCATGCTCCCCGGGATGAAGGTGGACCTGGCGTCAGACCCGCCTGATGCGGTTGCGGAGGGCACTCGGGAGGTCGGGCTCGACATCGACCCGATATTCTCGGCCGCCGCCGGCGGACTGGCGCTGGTGTCGGCCCATCACCGCCTGAGTGCGACGCAGGAGGACTGCCTGCGGAGGGTTTTCACCTACGGACGCGGCGGAGCGCCCCGACTTGAGGTTGGTGGACTGGAAGACCCCGAGGTACGGGCCGGAGATCAGGTCGATTTGCGGGTTTACGCGAAAGGCGAGCTCGGCCATGTCTTGTGGCTACGGGCGCGTTTCACCGGCGGCGAGACCGGCTGGCGAATTCACGACTATCGACGCCTCAATGGGGTCGAGACCTGCCCTTAGGGATCGAGGTCGCACTGCTGACCGCTCATCGGGTCACACAGCTCTCCGGAGGTCACGTCCACAGTTACCAGACCGACATCGGTGCCGCCGTTGCCGTCGCTGACCGTGTAGTTGAAGCTGTAGGTCCCGATGAAGCCCGGAGCGTTGAACGTCACATAGCCGCCGCCGCTGGCGATGGTCGCGGACCCGCCTGTGACGTTGGAGACGCCGGTGACGGTCAGGGCATGGCCGTTGGCATCGGTGTCGTTCGAAAGCACGAACAGGGCCTGGGATGTACTGATCGAGGCCGAGCCATAGTCGTCCACCGCCACCGGCGGCTGGTTGACCGCCGACACCGTGACCGTGACCGTGGCGCTCGCCGTTCCGCCGGCCCCGTCGGAAATTGTATAGGTGAAGGTCTTGGTCCCTGCCGTCGCGGGTGCGGTGTAGCGAACGTAGGTGCCGCCGCCCTGGATCGAGACGCTTCCACCACCCGTTGGCGCACCAACCGCGGTGACCGCCAGGGTGTTGCCGTTGGCGTCGCTGTCATTGGCCCGGACCTGGATGTCGACGCTGCCCGAGGCGTTGACCGAGGCTGTGTCATTGACAGCTACCGGCGGCGAGTTCGGGATGTTGCTGGTGACAATCTGGGTGCGGTTCCCCGCCGCGTCGTAGCGATACTCAATCGTGATCCCGTTCGAGTAGATGGCTTTGATGAGCCGTCCGGAGCTATCATAGATGTACTGGACGCCGGCCACGGCGGGCGCGCTGGCCGCCAGCAGCACCGGCGTGAGGCCGAAGGCGAGCGCCTGTCGAAGGTTCATGGCCGGTCTCCTGGGCTCGCGGATCGGTTGGCCGCGGCGAGTGCAGGGGAGAGTTCGCCTTCCATGGCCTCTGCGGCGGCTTGAGTCGCACGCCACTCGGCCTCGGTCGGCAGGCGCGGCGGATGGGAGCGAAGACCGGTGGGCTGCAAGACCAGCCAGAAGGCGAAGGCGGAGCCGACCACGAGCGCGATACCCGCGCCGGCACGTGGCCAGGAGATGGCGGCCAGCCGGGCTCGCCAACCCGCTGCGGCGGCCCATCGCTCGTTATCGACTGTAAGACGAATCTGTTGGAGAAGTCCGCTCCAGATAGCCCGGATGCGTTTTTCGATATGTTCAGCAGCGGCGTTCAGAGACGCCCGCGCCCGCCCAGGTCCGTCCTGAATTCGCCTCATCGCCCCCTCGGCACTGCTGCACCCAGACTAAAGCGCAGCTTGCAGGCTCCGTAAACAGCGAATTTTACCTCTGGTTGCGAATTCCTCTTCTCAGATCGCTCATACCGTGATTGCTTCAGCTTGACCGTATTGACTCTGGGGGGCGTCGATGAAGCTGGCTGCGCGCGTGGGCGAGGTTCTCGGGGGTGTGCGCCGGCTCGGCGCGGTCCGCATGGCGGCGATCGCCCTGGCGGTTGCAGTGGGACTGTCCGGGACCGCCGGGGTTCTGCTCTATGCAACGAAGGATGGCGCCAAGGCGCAGGCTTGGCCGACCTATTACAACTCCGCCTACAACCCGTCCGATCTCCCGGGCATGCGGCTGTCGATGCAGCACAACCTCGTGGATCCGGCCAGCGCATTTGCCTTCTACGGTTCTCCGGCCTCGCCGACGGCCGCCGCGCCGAGCGCGCGCATCACGGCGCTGGCGCGGTCGCTGGAGAATGATCCGGACCGCATCTACCAGTTCGTCCACAACTCCATCCTGTTCGAACCACAGTTCGGGTTGCACAAGGGGGCCGACGGCGTCCTGCTGGACGGCTCCGGCGGAGCCTTCGACCAGTCGCAATTGATGGTCGAACTGCTCCGGGCGTCGTCGATCAACGCCCGGTATGTCCTTGGCGTCGTCACCGTGACCGGCGCCGACGCCAAGTCCATCCTGCGCGTGGAAACAGGGCGTCAGGCGTGCATTCTGTTGGCGTCCGCGGGCGCGCCGGCGTCGATCAATGGCGCCACGTCCTGCGCCAGTCTGGGCGCGTCGTTGACCACGGTGCAGATGGCGCACGTCTGGGTCGAGGCGCAGATCGGCGGCGTCTGGTACGCGTTCGACCCGTCGCTGAAGACCACCACCAAGATCACCGGCATCGATGTGTGGGGCGCCGCCGGCACGACGGCGTCGGCCGCCTGGAGCAACGTCTCTTCCGGCGTTTCGGTCGGGAGCGGGACGCTCAACGGCGTGAATACCGGATACATTCAGGCTGACCTGATCAGCTACGCCACGACGCTGCAAAACAATCTGATCGCAAACCACAGCGACAAGTCACTGAAGCAACTCGCCGGCGGGTGGGAGACCGTACGAACCGAAGCCGTGCTGCGGAATGCCACCCTGCCGCGACAGGCTTCGGTGTCGACCCGGTGGACCGGGGACGTGCCCACGCCCTACCGGGCGACGCTGCAGGTCCAGACGGCCGGCTTCAACCACACCTTCGACCTGCCCAGCATCTACGGCTGGCGGGTGCAGGCCCAGATCCAGGAGAACCAGCTGAAGGTCGCTGTGCGGAATAAGGAGCACATCGACGCAACGGCGATGGCCTATTTTTCGGAAGTATTCGCCGCGAACGAGTGCAACGCGCCGGTGGTCTGCGGCGCAGAGAACCCGTCGGACTTCAACACCTGGAATCGCCGTGTTGAGCTGACCATCAACCATCCCTATGCCGCACGCCGGCCTGGCGTGGATCCCGCCAACAACAACAATCCCTGGCCGCTGGGCACCTTCGCCGACGAGCTCATCGTCAAACAGCTTGAGATCGGCAAGCGCGCCGACATCCTGGTGCGCACGGCCGGCGGCAACGGCGGGCGCAAGGCGGCCTGGGCCGCGGCCCACGATCCCATCCAGCAGCATCGCATCATTCCGGCCGGCAACGATTTCGAGCAGTGCTACCTCAACCCTCCGGTTTGGGACCCGATCAACGCCATGTGGATCACCAGCCAGATCGAGCCGAGCGACTGCGACGGGCAGAGCGGCATCGATTGGACCTACTGGGTCCAGGATAGCCAGTATGGCAATGGCCAGTTCGCGCGCGGCGAGGTCGCGGTCGCTGAAATGGGCATGAAGAAGGACGCCCTGCTCAACACCTGGACCGATCTGTTCGACAAGACCGTCTCGGTGCTCGAGCCGCTCTCCGGCGCGCGGATCTTCCACCAGCATTCGGTCGGGCTGGCGATCTCGCCGGGCTATACCGAGAACGTACTCGACATCGACACCTCGGTCGGCATCGCCGCGAACGGGACGGATCTGCCGCACCACATACTGTCGGCGCTGGCGTCGCTGGCGGTGACGGAGGAGGCGTTGGCGCTCGGTCAAAGCGCCACAGAACGACCGATGTTCCAGGGATCGCCGGTCCAATCCACAGCGCCGCGCCGTATGGCGGAGGCGACGGGTCTCAAGGTTCTCACCACCGCCGGCTCGACATCGACGCTGCCTGCCGATGTGACGGCGGATACGCGAGCCGAGATCGAGAAGTACCTGAACAAGGGCTTCAGTGTTATCGCCACGACCAGCGCGACCGGCAACGCCTTCCTGGCGCGCCGCAATGACGGGTCCGAGCAGGCGTGGATTCTTCGATCGCGTCGTCTGGGTCAGAACCCGGACGTCGATCCCCGAACCTATTTCCTGAAGGGCGCGGAGAGCGAGGCCCCGAATCCCGTCGACTACCTCGGCAAGGCCGAGAGCCGGCGGCTCGCGGCCAATGTCGCGGGCTCGCTGCTGGGCGCTGTCGATCTGCGCACCGGCACGCTGTCGTTCAGCGAAGGCTCCGAGCTGAGCATGGGGCAGGGCGACTTCCCCTACAGCCTCAGCTTCTCGCGCAGCTACGTCTCCACCGGCCCGATCGAGAGCACCAGCGGCCTCGGCATGGGCTGGACCCACAATTGGGAAAGCTCGGTCAGCCATTCGACGGATGTCGGCGCCCTGCTCCCCGAGGCCGAAGCGGTCACCGCTGCGCCGATGCTGATCGGCGCCCTGATCGCGCTTCAGGCCGGTCGGGCCGACACCATCGAGGCCGCGGTCGTCTCGGGAATCGCGCTCGATTGGCTCCAAACATACACCGCCGCCAATGTGACGACCGTCAATGGCGGCGGCCAATCCGGCCGGTTTGTGCGGCTCGTCGATGGAACCTGGCGCAACCCCGCCTCGCCGACGGAGTCGATCGCTCCCGTTGGCGCGCCCTTTATCGGCGCCTACACGACCAAGCTGACCTGGACCCTGGCGGACCGGTCGGTGATGACGTTCGACGACATGGACAACCAGTATTCCGGCACCGAGTCGCTCGGGCGGAAAGGCATACTGAAGACCTGGGCCTTCCCGACGGGGGTCCTCATCACCCTCGCCTACGGGGAGCACGACAACAACAACGCCCCCGTGCTGACGTCGGTGTCCAACAACCTTGGGGCCAGCCTCACCTTCACCCACAGCAAGGCGGGCAACGATAATCAGGTCCAGACCTGCTATTCCACCGCCTCGCAGACCTATTCCAGCAGCAGCCCGGAGTATCGGGGCGCCCAGCAGCAATGCCATGAGTACGCCACCAACGGCGGCCTCCTGACGAAGGTCCAGGCCGGCGCCGACGAGATCAATTTCGGCCACAACCGGTATTGCCCGCAGTTCGTCAACTTCTGCACCTCCCAGCTGTCGCATGCCGTTCGGCCGGGCCTGCGCACCCGCCAGTACATCTACGACTTCCCCACCGGGGCCCTGCAGTCGGCGGCCTATGCGATGGACTACCAGCAGGTCCTGACCCAGGTGATCGACGACGGGGTGGCCACGCCGCGCGCGCGTTTCGACTGGCGGGCCGTGGGCGGGCAGGTGGCGCCCTATGTGGCCGAAGCCTTCGACGCCCAGAACCGCAAGACGACCTACTATTCGTCGACCTGGACCTACTCCTCGGCCAAGGACGCCACCAATGCCGTGATCCGGCAGACCTATGACGAGGACGGGCGTCTGACGACCTCGGCCGACGCGATGGGGCGGATTTCGCGCGCAGCGTACGACGGGCCTGGTCGAACGAATTGGATCAAGACGCCATTCGGGGACACCACGGAATTCGAGTTCGATCCACGGGGGAATTTGATCCGACGCACGCAGCGCCCGATCGACGGCTGCGCATCAGGCATGTCGACCCAACATCAGGCCTGGTGGTGCCAGGAGATCACCATCCTCGCCGACTACCATGCCACCTGGAACAAGCCGACGCGGATCACCCTGCCGGCGACGGCCGCTGATCCGCAGCAACGCCACTGGGACCTGACCTACAATGCCAAGGGTCTGGTCGCCACCATGACCGGGCCGTCGGTGACGAACGGCCTGACCGGCTCGAACGCCCAGCCGGTGTGGCGGACCTGGTATGACGCCTATGGCCGGGTCAATCGGACCCAGGATCCGACCGGGGTGGAGTCCTCCATGACCTATGGGGGCGGCGGACTGCCGGCCTTCTGCCTGCGCCTGTCCACGCTCTCTTCGCAGGCGGGCGGCATTCCGATGACTACCACCCAGGCCTGCGACGCCGTCGGCAACGTCACCAGCGTGACCAACGCCCGCGGCTACACCACGACCACCACCTACGACGCCCTGCGCCGCAAGACCGGCGAGACCGGGCCGGCGGGGACGGGCATCCAGACCCAGTTGGTCTACGACATCAACGGCGACCAGGTGCAGACCAAGCAGTGGGACTCGACCGCCGCCGCGTGGCGGACGACCACCACGGTGTTCTCGGCCACGCACAAGCCGCTGACCGTGACCGATCCGTCGAACGACGTCACCCGCACCTGCTACGACGCCGTCGACAGACCGGTGACGGCGATCGACGGCGAGCGCCGCGCGACGCACACCATCTATAACGCGGCGGGTCAGCCGACCGAGATTCACCGCTTCCAGCGCGCGGCGGCCGGATCGTGCAGCCTCACGACCGAACTGCCCCAGAACGCCGGCTTCACCGAAACCCGCTGGCGCCGGTTCTATTACAATCCCGGCGGTCTGCAGAGTGCTGAGGTCGACGCCCGGGGCAACTGGACCGAGCAGCAGTACGATGGACTTGGGCGTCCCGCGCACACCATCTACGCCGATGGCAGCCAAGCGTGGACGGCCATGGATCAGCGCGGCCAGGCGATCTACCGCAAGCAGCGCGCCGGCAACCAGGCCATGATTTTCTATGACGCCGTCGGCCGCGACTTCCACGTTCGGGAGTTCGCCCTTGGCGATGAAGGTTACATGTTCAAGGGCCGCAACAGCCGGGCCAGCTACGACCTGGCGGGCCGGCCGGTCTGGCGCGACGTCTCCACCCAGACGACGCTGACCGCCACCTTCGACGACGCCCTGCGCCGCGACATCCGCAACTACGGCTACGATACGGCCGGGCGGCTGACCTCGGACCAATGGCGGCCGGAAGGAGCGGCCGGGATCAGCTTCACCACCGGCTACGGCTATGACGCGGCCAGCAACCGGACCTCGATCACATGGCCGGGGGCATGGACCGCGACCTACGCCTATGACGCCGCTAACCGCATCCAGACGGTGACCTTCCCCGGGTCCGGCGGCGCGGTGACCCTGACCCACGACAGCCTCAACCGCCGCACCGGAATCGTCCGCCCGGGCGCGGCCGCCGACACCAGCTACGCCTACGAGCCGGACAGCGACCTGGCCTCGATGAGCCACGCCTTCGTGGCGGGCTCGGGCCCGGGCGCGGTCAGCTTCAGCTATGGCCACGACGCCTCGGGCAAGACCACCAGCATCGGCATCAGCCAGCCGGCCTTCGAATGGATGCCGACCCTAGCCTACGCCCGCTCCTACGGCGCGGCAAACGTGCTCAACCAGGTGGCCTCGGAAGGCGGCGTGCCGATCGTGTTCAATGCCGACGCCAACATGACCAGCGACGGGGTCAACACCTACAGCTGGACCTATGGCAACC
>NZ_JAVHLH010000004.1:0-1753 GCF_031082345.1 Brevundimonas sp.
TGACGACGGCCCGCCGTGGCGGGACGCCGCCCCGGTCCCCGCCCGCGGCGCGCCCGAGCCGAAGGTCGCCGCCGTCAAGGCGCCCAAGGCCTCGAAGCGCGAGCTCGACGACAGCCAGGCCGCTTTCGACTTCGCCAAGCCCTCGACCGGATTCGACCTGCCGCCGCTGTCGATGCTGACCAAGCCGGCCAAGCGCGTCGCCTCGGTCGACGAGGAGGCGTTGAAACAGAACGCCAAGATGCTGGAGGGCGTGCTGCAGGAATTCGGCGTGCGCGGCGTCATCGACCAGATCCGGCCCGGCCCGGTGGTCACCCTGTACGAACTGGTGCCGGCCCCCGGCGTCAAGCACGGCCGCGTCGTGGCCCTGTCGGATGACATCGCCCGCTCGATGTCGGCCCGCGCCTGCCGCATCTCCGTGGTCCCCGGGCGCAACGCCATCGGCATCGAACTGCCCAACGCCAAGCGCGAGACGGTCTATCTGCGCGACCTCCTGGCCTCGGCCGAATACGACAAGCCGGCCCATCTGCTGCCGCTGGCGCTGGGCGAGACCATCGGCGGCGAGCCCTATGTCGCCGACCTCGCGCGCATGCCCCACCTGCTGATCGCCGGCACCACCGGCTCGGGCAAGTCGGTCGGCGTCAACGCCATGATCCTGTCGATCCTCTACCGGCACAGCCCGGCCGAGTGCCGCTTCATCATGATCGACCCCAAGATGCTGGAGCTCAGCGTCTACGACGGCATCCCGCACCTGCTCGCCCCCGTGGTCACCGATCCCAAGAAGGCCGTCGTCGCGCTGAAATGGACCGTGCGCGAGATGGAGGACCGCTACCGCCGCATGTCCAAGCTCGGCGTGCGCAACGTCGCCAGCTACAACGAGCGCGCCCGCGCCGCCCAGGAGAAGGGCGAGCATTTCGAGCGCACCGTCCAGACCGGCTTCGACGACCAGGGCCGTCCGATCTACGAGTCCGAGAAGATCCGCCCCGAGCCCATGCCCTATCTGGTCGTGGTCATGGACGAGATGGCCGACCTGATGCTGGTCGCCGGCAAGGACGTCGAGGGCGCCGTCCAGCGCCTGGCCCAGATGGCCCGCGCCGCCGGCATCCACCTGATCATGGCCACCCAGCGTCCGTCGGTCGACGTCATCACCGGCACCATCAAGGCCAATTTCCCGACCCGGATCAGCTTCCAGGTCACCTCCAAGATCGACAGCCGCACCATCCTCGGCGAACAGGGCGGCGAGCAGTTGCTCGGCCAGGGCGACATGCTCTACATGGCCGGCGGCGGCCGCATCACCCGCCTGCACGGGCCGTTCGTGACCGACCAGGAGGTCGACGAGGTCTGCAAACACCTGCGCGCCCAGGCCGAGCCCGACTATCTCGACCTGATCACCGACGATCCGGACGGCGACGGCGACGCGGCCTTCGGCGACGAGGGCGGCGGCGGCTCGGGCGACGACCTCTACGACCGCGCCGTGGCCGTGGTGACCCGCGACCGCAAGGCCTCGACCAGCTACATCCAGCGCCGGCTGCAGATCGGCTACAACCGCGCCGCCTCGCTGATCGAGCGGATGGAGCAGGAAGGCGTGGTCAGTCCGGCCAACCACGCCGGCAAGCGCGACATCCTCGCCGGTCCGCCGCCGATGTAGGCCGCCCGCGGCAACGGAGACGGGCTCCCGACGTTAGGGAAGGCCGCCGTCTGCCCATCGAAGCTGAACAGGGCTTCATCGGAGCGCCTGAATATGGTCAGGCTGGGG
>NZ_JAVHLH010000004.1:1763-9252 GCF_031082345.1 Brevundimonas sp.
CCCCAGCCTGACCATATTCAGGCTGGGGTCACGACCCCGCCAGACCCGTTCCGCAAGACGGTAGACCTCAACCATCCCGAACGGGAGAAGACACCATGACCGTCTCACGCCGCGCCTTTGCCCTTGGGTCCGCCGCCGTCGCCGCCGTCGCGGCCCTGCCGGCCCACGCCCAATCCAACCTGTCGGCCGAGGACCGAGCCGTCCTGGCCCAGGCCCAGACCTATCTTCAGGGCCTGACCTCGGCCCAGGGGACCTTCGTCGAATCCACGGGCGCCCAGCGCCGCGAGGGCCGCTTCTACCTGCAGCGCCCCGGCAAGATGCGGTTCGAATACACCACCCCGGCCGGCCTGCTGGTCGTCTCGGACGGTTCGAACGTGAAGCGCTACGATCCGCGCCTGAATGTCTTCCGCCAGGTGCCGCTGAGCCAGACCCCGCTGTCGACCTTCCTCGCCCGCACCGTCCGCCTGGACCAGGGCGTCCGCATTGACCGCGTGACCCGGATGGATTCGGGCGCCTTCGCCATCACCGCCCGGGACAATCGCCGACCCAATGACGGCTCGGTGGTCCTCGCCTTCGCCGGTAATCCGATCCGGCTGCAGGAGTGGACGATTGTCGACGCCCAGGGCGGCCGCACCCGCACCCAGCTGACCACCCTGCGTCCGGCTTCGGGCCTGGCGGCCAGCCTGTTCCAGCTGCGTGATCCGACCCAGCGGCCGCGTCGCAACTGACTCGCCCGCCGCGCGAGCTCGCCTTGACATTTTTTGTCGGGCGTGTTGTTTTGGCCACAGATCGGCGGGAGCCGGTCTGACCCGCTACGGATTTCATCCCCTTCCCGGCGGCGAGAGAGACGAACCTGAAACGCCCGGCCCGCAACGGCCGGGCGTCTCTTTGAGAGGAAGGGCGCTACCGCTCGCGACGCGGTCGCTCGCTGCTTGAGCGCTGCGCGAAGCGCCTGGAGCGCGCCGGGTCGAAAAGGCGGAGCCTTTTGGACGCGCTCCCACTAAGAACGCCTCATGCTTCGCATCGCCACCTGGAACATCAACTCCGTCCGCCTGCGCATCGATCAGGTCGCCCGCTTCGTCGAGGAAAGCGGAACCGATGTCCTGTGCCTGCAGGAGATCAAATGCCTAGAGGACCAGTTCCCCCGCGCCGCCTTTGAGGCCATGGGCCTGCCGCACCTGAAGATCGGCGGTCAGAAGGGCTGGCACGGCGTGGCCATCGCCAGCCGCAATCCCATCGACGAAGCCCCGAAACTGGACGTCTGCCGCGAGGGCCACGCCCGCTGCGTGGCGGCCATGGTCGACGGCGTCGAGATCCAGAATTTCTACATCCCCGCCGGCGGCGACGTGGCCGACCGGGCGCTGAACCCGAAATTCGATCACAAGATGGACTTCTACGAGCGCCTGACCGCCGAAATGGCCGGCCGCGACCGCCAGATGCCGCTGGTGCTGGCCGGCGACTTCAACATCGCGCCGGGCGAAAACGACGTCTGGAACCACCGCTACATGTCGAAGATCGTCAGCCACACCCCGCTGGAGGTCGAGACCCTGCGCCGGCTGCAGGCGGCCGGCGGCTTCTGCGACGTCGTCCGCGACCAGATTCCCGAACCCACGAAACTGGCCAGCTGGTGGAGCTACCGCGCCGCCGACTTCCGCAAGTCGAACCGCGGCCTGCGCCTCGACCACCTGTGGACCTCGCCCGGCCTGACCCCCGCCGTGGTCCCCGCCAGCGCCCGCATCCACGACACGGTCCGGGAATGGACCCAGCCCAGCGACCACGCCCCGGTGACGATGGATCTGGACGTCTAATCCGGCCCTAGAACGGGAAGAAGATCGGGATGGCGACCATCGCCGCGACCCATGTCACCAGGTTCAGCGGCAATCCGACCCGAACGAAGTCCATGTAGCTGTAATTCCCCATCTGGTAGACCAGCACATTGGTCTGATAGCCGAACGGCGTCGCGAAGGCGGCCGAGGCGGCCATCATCACCCCGACCAGAAACGGGCGCGGGTCGACGCCGAAGCTCTCGGCCAAGGCCACCGCGATCGGGGTGATCAGCACGGCGACCGTGGCGTTCGACAGCAGCTCCGTGGCGAACAGGGTCACCCCGTAGAGGATGAACAGCCCCACCAGCGGCCCGAAGGGTCGCAACACCTCGATCAGAACGCCCGCTCCGGTCGCCGCCAGGCCGGTGACCTCGATGGCGATGCCGACCACCACCATGCCGGCGATCAGCAGCAGGATCTCGGGCCTCAGCCCGGCGTAGGCCTCTTCCGGCGTGATCACCTTCAGCAGGATCAGGGCGACGGCGCCGGCGAAGGCCGCGGCGGCGATCGGCGCGAGCCCGAGCCCGGCCGCGGTCACCACGACGAGGAACACCCCGAGCGCGATCAACGAGCGGCGCAGGTCGAAGGGCCGGTCGGCCGCGCCGAACAGGGCCACGTCGCCCAGATGCGCGTCGCCCGAGCCGTCGTCGTTGGTCCGGGCCTCGCCCAGCTTTGGCAGGTTGAATGGCAGAATCCGCCGCCGCCGCGCTGCGGCCTCCGCCGCCTCCTTGCGCCGGTTCTCCTCCATCTCGGCCTGCCGCGCCTGTTCGGCCTCGTCCGCCGCCACGCTGCGCCCAAGCTGTCGCGCGCCCACGAAATAGAGCCACAGCCCGCCGGCGGCCGCGATGCAGAGGCCCACGGGGGTGATCTCGAACAGACTGAACACCGGCTGGCCGGCGTTGCGGGCCATGTCGTTGACCAGCAGATTGGTCGAGGTGCCGATCAGGGTCAGCAGTCCCCCGAGCACGGAAATATGGCTGAGCGGCATCAGGAACCGCTTCGGCGACAACTTCAGCGACGTCGCGACGTCGCGGATCACCGGCGCGGCCAGCACCACCACGGGCGTGTTGTTCAGAAATCCGCCCAGAACGCCGCACATGCCGAGCACCGCCCAAATGCCGATGGCGCCCACGCGCGAGGCCAGCGCCGTCGCCTGTCGGATCATCAACCCCAGAAGGCCGGACAGCTCGATCGCATAGGCGATGACGAACAGGCCCGCGAGGGCGATGACGGCGGGGCTGGCGAAGGCGGCCTGGACCTCGACCGGGCGCACCACGCCCAGCAGCAGCAGCGCCGCCGCGCCCGCAAGCGCCACCACGTCAGCCCGTACCCGCCCATGGATCAGCACACCGACCACGGTGACGAGCACCAGCAGAGCCGCGATCTGATCGAAAGTCATCCGCTCTGCTGCCCCTCCGGCCCCGGTCAGGTCAACCTTTTCAGGCCGGCCGTCCCCAATTGAGCGATTGACGTGCTAGGCTGGTTCCATGCTGAAACCGGTCTCGCCTGCTCGCCTGCCGGTCGTCGTGGCTGCGGCGGCTGGTCTTTTTGCAGCCTCCTGCCAGAGGGAGGCCGAACCCGTCGCGCCGCCGCCGGAGCCGTCCGCTCCCGCCGAAAGCTCGCCCGAGACTCCCGTCCGGCCCGCCGCACTGGATCGTCGCGAACTGCTCACCGCCATCAGCCAGGCGGCGTCGAACTACGCTTCGGGAGTGACGCCCACGACGGCGGACGCCCTCGTCGGGCGTCAGTTTGACATCCAGCTTGCCTTCGGCTGCGAGGGGGCCGAGACGCCGCCGGCCGACGGCGCCGGCGACGGTCTGGCGCGCTGGTCCTGGGGCCCTGAGCGCGAGACTCTCCGCCTCAGCCTGACGCCCGGGGACTGGACCCGATCGGCGCTGATCGCCGGTTCAGGCCAGGAAGAATGGGAGGCGGTCGAGGGATTCTGGGTCTCGCGGCCGTGGATGTCCGCCAACGGCTGCCCCTCGATCCGGGCCGATCCCCTGGCCAGCGGACCGTTCGCGCCGTCGCCCCAGACAGTCGGGCTGGCGGCGGTGTTCGAGAAGGGCGGCTCCCGTCTGGGCCGCCGCAACGGCCGCGCCTACGCCCATACCATCCGCCAGGCGGGCGACGCGCCCCTGGTCGCCCTGGACGCCGGCTACAGGGTGCGCCTGGAGGGTCGTATCGTGGCCTTCCCCGACGGACGGGCCATCCGCTGCCGGGCCGCCAACCCCAACCAGCGCCCGGTCTGCGTGGCCGCGACCCAGCTCGACCGGGTCGCCTTCGAAACCCCGACCGGCGAAACCCTCAGCGAGTGGCGGCCCGGCTAGGGCTGCAGCCGGTAACCGCCGGCATCGGTCAGCAGCAGCCGGGCCTGGCCGGGCTCCGGCTCGATCTTCTGGCGCAGCCGGTAGATGTGGGTTTCCAGGGTGTGGGTGGTGACCCCGGCGTTATAGCCCCACACCTCGGTCAGCAGTTCCTCGCGCGACACGGCCTTGGCCCCGGCGCGATACAGGTATTTGAGGATGCTGGTTTCCTTCTCGGTCAGCCGCACCTTCCGCGCCTTGTCGTCGATCAACACCTTGGCGGCGGGCCGGAACTCGTAGGGGCCGATGCGGAAGACCGCGTCCTCGGACTGCTCATGGCTGCGCAGGTGGGCGCGGATGCGCGCCAGCAGGACGGCGAACCGGAAGGGCTTGGTGACATAGTCATTGGCCCCCGACTCCAGCCCCAGCACCGTGTCGGCGTCCGACGCCTGTCCGGTCAGCATGATGATCGGGGTCGAAACGCCGTCCTTGCGCAACAGGCGGCAGGCCTCGCGCCCGTCCATGTCGGGCAGGTCGACGTCCAGCAGGATCAGATCGGCCCGGGTTTCGCGGCCCAGCTTCACACCTTCGGCCGCCGTCGCCGCCTGCACCGGCCGGAAGGCCTCGTGCAGGGCCAGTTGCTCCGCCAGCGCCTCGCGCAGGTCGTCGTCGTCGTCGATGATCAGGATCGTCTTGGGTGTGGGCATGGATACCAGAATGGCGAGCGTCGCCCGTTCCGCCAAGGGTTGGACCCCAAGCGGAGCGGTTTTCATTCCATAGAGGGTGTTTCGGAGCGGTTTCGTTCCCCGAACAGCGCCGATCCGACACGAACGTGGGTCGCGCCGAAGCGGATCGCCGTCCCGTAGTCGCCGCTCATGCCCATCGACAGGACCTCCAGCCCGTTGCGGCGCGCGATCTTGCGCAACAGCGCGAAATGCGGTCCCGCAGCCTCGTCCGCCGGCGGAATGCACATCAGCCCCTCGACGGCCAGTCCGCGGTCCCGCCCGTAACGGACCAGGGCGTCGGCCTCCTCCGGCAGGACGCCGGCCTTCTGGGGTTCGGCCCCGGTATTGACCTGGACGAGCACGCGGACGGCGCGCCCCGCCTTTTCGCCGGCGGCGGCCAGGGCGTCGGCCAGCTTCGGACGGTCCAGCGTCTCGATGACGTCGAACAGGGCGACCGCGTCCGCGGCCTTGTTGGTCTGCAGCGGGCCGATCAGGCGCAGTTCGAGGTCGGGAATCCTGTCCCGCAGGCCGGCCCAGTGCGTCTGCGCCTCCTGCACACGGTTCTCGCCGAACACCCGCTGGCCGGCCGCAATCGCCGCCGCCAGCGCTTCGGCCGGCTGGGTCTTGGTCACGGCGGTCAGCACGACCTCGTCCGGCCCGCGCCCGGCGCCGCGGCAGGCGTCGACGATCTGGCGGCGCACGGCGTCGAAGCGTCCGGCGATGCTGGACCCGGGGGCGGGATCGGGAGAAGAGGAGGCCATGAACCGGTCCGAAGCGGATATCCTGTGGGAGGTCGCCCGCGTCCTCGCACGGGACGCGGCCCATGTCAGCCGCGCCGACGGCCGGCCGCTCCCGAACCTGCCGCCCCTGCTGTTCTTCACCGACCCCGAACGCACGCCCCGCCCGTGGGAGACGGCGGCGCGCCTGCCGCCGGGATCGGGGGTGGTGTTCCGGTCGTTCGGGGCGGCGGACGCCCTTGAAACCGGCCTGCGCCTGCGCGAGGCGACCCGTCGTCGCGGCGGCCTGTTGCTGGTCGGGCTGGACCCCGATCTGGCCGAAAGACTCGAGGCCGACGGCGTTCATCTGCCGGAGCGGGCGCTCGATCGGGCGCCGTTCCTTTCTGCGGCCCGGCCGGACTGGCGGATCACCGGGGCGGTTCACTCGGCGAAGGCCCTGGCGAGCGTCGAGGCCCTGGACGCGGCGGTGCTGTCGCCGGTGTTCGCCGCCGGCGGAGCCTCGGCCGCTCGGCCTTCGCTCGGCGTCAGGGCGTTCAGCGATCTGGTCCGGAGCGCGCCCGTCCCCGTCTACGCCCTTGGCGGCGTCCATGGCGGCAATGCGCGCGATCTCATCGGCTCGGGAGCCTGCGGTCTGGCGGGGGTGTCGGCGATTCAGGCTGCGTTCGGCCCTGTCGACGCCTAGAAGCGGAAGATCGATTCCAGACGGAAGCGCGGCGCGGCCCGGCGGTCGGTCTGCGGCGCGCGGGCCGGATCGGCCTCAGGCTCTGCCAGGCCGGCCGTGGCGCCGACCCGCAGGCGCGGATTGACGCGATAGTAGGCCCCGGCCTCGACGTCGCCGAGATTGCTCTCGCGGCCGACCGGCTGGCTGAGATTCAGATCGAGGCCCCAGCGGCCGCGTTCGGTGAAACGGAGGCGGGACTGGCCCGAACTGGCCGCCGCACGGGCGGCCTGGGCTTCAGAGAGGGTGACGGCGGGCGCGCGGGTGCGCGACGCGGCGGCCTGGGCCGAGGCGGCGTCGGCCGCTGCGAAGAGCGTAAGCCCCGCGGCCAGTCCAGCGATGACGGCGCTCTTCTTGCGCATGTCCTGCCCTTTACGCCGCAACGGAGCCTCCGCTGCGGTCCATGTCAGCGATTAGACACCGCTGGTCAGCCCGGTCAACGAAACGTGGCCATTCACCCTGGGTTCCGCAAGACTCTGCAAGACTCCTGTGGCGCGAGCGTCACGCGTCGCAGGTCGCCCGGGACGGGTTCCCGCCCCCGGATCGCCGTCCCGCCGCCGCGCCAATGCGACTCCGCCTTGTCATCGCCCCTTTTCACCGTGTTATAGAGCGTCGCTTCGGCTCGGACCCTGTGGACCGGGCCGGCGCGTGCGCGGAAGGTCCGCCGCACGTCCCGATGGAATGGAGAGTCTCGATGGTGCTGGTTCGTGGCGCGACGGTCGCCCTGATCGCTTCGGGCGTGCTGCTGTCCGCCTGTTCAGCCGACCGCCCCTTCGGGCCGACGGTGGGCGACGTGTTCGGTTCGGGACGCGCCGCGCCCGAGGGCGCCAGTCAAACCGGCATCGGCGTCAACGCCTTCCTGTGGCGGGCCACGCTCGACACCCTCAGCTTCATGCCCCTGGCCAACGCCGATCCGTGGGGCGGCGTGATCAATTACGACTGGTTCACCGACCCCCAGACGCCGAACGAACGCTTCAAGGCGACAGTCTTCATCCTCGACACGCGGCTCCGCGCCGACGCGTTGAACGTCACCGTCACCAAGGAAGTGCGCGACGCGACCGGCGGCTGGGTCGGCGCGCCCGTCGCGGCCCAGACCGAGACCGATCTGGAGAACGCCATCCTCACCAAGGCGCGCCAGCTCAACCTGCAGAACGCCGGCTAACCCTCCCCGACCACCACG
>NZ_JAVHLH010000004.1:9262-29456 GCF_031082345.1 Brevundimonas sp.
GGCCCGCCCTTTAGGAGCCGCCTGAAGGATTCCCGTGGCCCGCCCCAGCCCGTCTCGCTACGAGCCCAAAACCTCCGAACCCCGCCAGCAGGCCCGCTGGGCGGCCGCCGACGCCTTCCGCACGCCGACGGAGGGCACGGGCAAGCCGAAATACTATGTGCTGGAGATGTTTCCCTATCCGTCAGGGAACATCCACATGGGCCATGCCCGCAATTATGTGATGGGCGACGTCGTGGCCCGTTCGAAGCGGGCCCAGGGTTTCGACGTCCTGCATCCGATGGGCTGGGACGCCTTCGGCCTGCCGGCCGAGAACGCCGCCATCGAACGCGGCGTCCATCCCGGCGACTGGACCTGGTCCAACATCGCCGCCATGCGCGAACAGCTGAAGCTGCTGGGCCTGTCGCTGGACTGGTCGCGCGAGTTCGCCACCTGCGACCCGGCCTACTATGGCCAGCAGCAAGCCTGGTTCCTGGAGCTGTTCCGGCGCGGCCTGGTCTACCGCAAGGACTCGGTCGTCAACTGGGACCCGGTCGACAACACCGTCCTGGCCAATGAGCAGGTCGTCGACGGCCGCGGCTGGCGCTCGGGCGCGATCGTCGAGAAGCGCAAGCTGAACCAGTGGTTCCTGCGCATCACCGACTACGCCGACGATCTGATCGAAGGGCTGAAGGAACTGGAAGGCCGCTGGCCCGACAAGGTCCGGCTGATGCAGGAGAACTGGATCGGCCGCTCCAAGGGGCTGCAGATGACCTGGCGCTGGGCCGGATCCGCCCCCGACGCCGCCCCGGACGGGCTGGAGATCTACACCACCCGGCCCGACACCCTGTTCGGCGCCTCCTTCATGGGCATAGCCCCGGACCACCCGATCGCCCGCGCCCTGGCCGAAACCAATCCCGAAGCCGCCGCCTTCATCGCCGAATGCCGCAAGGGCGGCTCGACCCAGGCCGAGATCGAACAGGCCGAGAAGATCGGCTTCGACACCGGCCTCAAGGTGCTGCACCCGTTCGATGGCCGCGAGGTCAGGGTCTGGATCGCCAACTTCATCCTGTCGGAATACGGCACCGGCGCCATCTTCGGATGTCCCGCCCATGACCAGCGCGACCTCGACTTTGCGCGCAAATACGGCCTGCCCGTAATCCCGGTAGTGAGACCTGATGGCGCCGGCGACGATTTCGCCGTGGGAACAGAAGCTTATACCGGCCCCGGCTCGATATTTCATTCCGACTTCCTTGACGGCCTCGACATAGAATCCGCCAAGGCGGCGGCCATTGAGCGGGTCGAGGCCGCCGGCCAGGGGAAGGGCGCGACCATCTATCGCCTGCGCGACTGGGGCGTCAGCCGCCAGCGCTACTGGGGTTGCCCGATCCCGATCGTCCACTGCCCGTCCTGCGGCGCCGTGCCGGCCGCCGACCTGCCGGTCGAACTGCCCCGGGACGTGACCTTCGACACGCCCGGCAATCCGCTGGACCGGCATCCGACCTGGAAACACGTCCGGTGCCCGTCGTGTGGCGGCGAGGCGACGCGCGAGACGGACACGCTCGACACCTTCGTCGACTCCAGCTGGTATTTCGCCCGCTTCACCGACCCGACCGCGTCCGAGCCGATCTCGAGGGCCGCCGCCGACAAATGGCTGCCGGTCGACCAGTATATCGGCGGGGTCGAACACGCCGTCCTGCACCTGCTCTACGCCCGCTTCATCTCGCGCGCCCTGTCCGACGCCGGCCTGATGAACGTGAAGGAGCCGTTCGCCGGCCTGTTCACCCAGGGTATGGTGGTCCACGAGACCTACCGCCGCGCCGACGGCGCCTGGGTCGAGCCCACCGACGTCGAACTGGTCAACGAGGGCGGCCAGCGTTCGGCCCGCCAGCTCTCCACCGGCGAAGCCCTGACGATCGGCGACATCGAGAAGATGTCGAAGTCGAAGAAGAACGTCGTGGCCCCCCAGGAGATCGTCGACACCTACGGCGTCGACGCCGGCCGCCTGTTCGTCCTCTCCGACAGCCCGCCCGAGCGCGACGTGCAATGGACCCCCGGCGGGGTCGAGGGCGCCAGCCGCTTCGTCCAGCGTGTCTGGGCCGAGGTCGACGGCTTCGATCCGGCCGCCGCCGGCGACGAACAGGCCAACGCCTCGCTCGTCCGCGAGACCCACAAGGCCATCAAGGCCGTGTCCGAGGGCATCGCCGGCTTCCGCTTCAACTCGGCCATCGCCAAGCTCTACGCCTTCGTCGCCACGGTGCGGGATCATCCCAAGGCCGGCGGCGAGGCCCGGCGCCAGGCGCTGTCGGCCCTGCTGCGGCTGGTCGCGCCCTTCACCCCTCACCTGGCCGAGGAAGGCTGGACGCGGCTCGGCGAAGCGGGGATGATCCTCGACGCGCCGTGGCCCGACTACGACCCGGCGCTGGCGGCCGACGACGAGGTCACCCTGCCGATCCAGGTCAACGGCAAGCGTCGCGGCGAGATCCGCGTCGCCCGCGGCCTGGAGCCGGGCGAGGTCGAGGCCATCGTCCTCGCCGACGCGGACGTCCGGGCGCGACTGGAGGGTCAGACGGTGAGGAAGATCGTGGTGGTCAAGGACCGCATCGTCAATCTGGTGGTCGGCTGATGCGCCCGCTCCCCGCCGGTCTTGTCGCGCTGATGGGACTGGCGCTCGCCGGCTGTGGATTCACGCCCCTTTACGGCGAGGCCGGGGTCGGATCCAGCCTGTCGCGCATCGCGGTGACCACCCAGGACGATCGCCTCGGCTACCGGGTCCGCGAACAGCTCGAGGACGCGCTCGGCCGCGACGCCGGCCAGGCCCCGCTGTGGCGGCTTGAGACCACGGTCGAGCAGTCGCGCCGCCCGCTGGGCCGACGCATCGACGACACCGCCACCCGCTATGAGCTGACCGTCCGCGGCAGCTGGACCCTGACTCCCGTCGACGGCGGTCTGCCGTTGTCGGGCGTCGAGACGGTGACCACGACCTACGCCGCCGCCGACCAGCCCTACGCCGCCATCGCCGCCCAGCAGGACAGCGAGGAGCGGGTCGCCGCCGAACTCGCCCGCCGCATCCGCCTCGACCTGATGCGGGCCCTCCCGGACCGCCCGTGACCGGCCTCCGATGATCCTGTCGAAGCGGCCCGAAGTCGATCGCTTCCTGAAGGCGCCGGACCGGTCGGTGCGCGCCGCGGTCATCCACGGCAAGGACCGCTCCGGCGTCGCCGAGCGCGCCGTCCAGCTGTGCCGCGCCATCACCCCGGATCTCAACGACCCCTTCAACGTCACCATCCTGACCGACAGCGACCTCGACGGGGACGAGACGCGCCTGGATGAGGCCCTGACCGCCCTGTCGATGATCGGCGGACGCCGGTTGATCCGGGTGCGTCTGGGCTCCGAGAAGGCCTCGATCGACAAGATGCTGGCGGCCGCGCTCAAGGCCCACGCCGAGGGCGCCTACAATCCCGACGCCATGCTGGTCATCGAGGCGGGCGCCCTGGGCCGCGACTCGGCCCTGCGCAAGGCCGCCGAAGGCGCGCAGGGCGCGGTCGCCATCGCCTGCTACGAGGACGAGACCGGCGACGTGGCGCGGATGACGCGCGAGGCCCTCGCCGCCGACAAGGTCGGCCTGACCCAGGACGCGCTGGACCGCTTCGTCGCCCGCCTGCCGCGCGAACGCGGCCTGATGCGCCAGGAGATCGAGCGGCTGGTGCTCTACATCGGCCCCGGTTCGGGCCAGACCATCGATGTGGCCGAGCTGGAGCTTCATCTCGGCGTCGAGCCCGACGCCTCGCTCCAGGACGCCGCCCTTCAGGCCTTCGGGGGCCGGCCCGCCCCGGCCCAGTCGGGTCTGCGCCGGGCCCTGGCCGAGGGCGAATCCCCGGTCATGGCGGTGCGTCAGGCCTCGATCCACCTCGGCAAGCTGCGCCGCATAAACGTGCTTCAGGCCAACGGCGCCGGGGCCAAGGAGGCGGCCAAGGCGGCGGGCGTGTTCTGGAAACAGGAGGCCGAGATGCTGCGTCAGGCCCGCAGCTGGCGGCTCGAGGACCTCGACAAGGTGCTGGACAGCGTCAACGCCGCCGACATCGCCACCAAGACCACCGGCTCGCCCGACCAGCTGATCGCCGAGCGCCTGCTGCTCGAGATTTCGGCGCGGGCGCGCCGGCTGGGGCTTTAGCCCCGCTTCGACGCCTTGCGGAAGGCCGGTTTGGACAGGGCCAGGTTGCGGGTCTGCTGGGCCTTCTGTTCGGCGCGCGCCGCCCCCTGCAGACCGGTATGGTTCGGCCCGCCGCCCGCCTTCTTGGCGGCCAGCGCCTTCTTCATCGCTTCGGCGGTCGGATTGCTCGGTTTCTCGGTCATGCCGCCACCCTAGCACGCGCCAGCCACACCGTCGCGCCGCCGGTCTCCGGATCACCGATCCGGTTGGCCAGCACCTCGAAGCCCGCTGCGGCCAGCGCCGTCCTGTATTCCTCGACCAACAGGCTGCCGTGATACAGCGGCTCGCCGCGCCATTGGCCGACCGTTTCCCCCTCCTCGGTCCCGCTGGTGAAGATCAGCACCCCGCCCGGCGCCAGGTGCCGCGCATAGACGGCGAATATCCCGCGCTGGTCCTGCGGCGTCAGGTGGAAGGCGCTGTGCCAGGCGATCACCCCGTCAAAGGTTCGGCCGAGGTCGAGGCTCCGCATGTCGGCCACACGCCAGTCATGGTCGGGAAACCGGCTTCGGCACAGGTCGATCAGCCCCGGCGCCGCGTCAATCCCGGTCACCGCCCGGCCCTGTTCTATCAGATAGCGGCCGATCGGTTCGCCCGAGCCGCAGCCGAGGTCGAGCACCGAGCCGGCCGCCGGGACATGGCCCAGAAAGGCGTCAAGCCACGGCTTCTCGATCAGGGTCCTGCCCCGGTCCTGATCCCAGTCGAGCGGCCGGCGGCTGTAGAGATCGATGACCCCTTTCGCCGGCCCGCCCATGTCAGCCGCGCATCAGCCGGCGGCACAGGTCGTCGAGCTGCTCCAGCGTGCCGTAGCGCAGGGTCAGTTCGCCCTTACCGCCCCGGTCCGCCAGCGACACCGGCAGCCCCAAGGCGTCGGTCAGATCCTGCTCCAGCGCCGCGATGTCGGCGCCGCCCTCGCCGGTCGAGGCGCCCGTGCGGGTCTTGCCCTTGCCCGGCTTGGGTCCCTCGGACGCCCGGCGCGCCAGAACCTCGGCCTGACGGACGTTCAACCCCTCATTGACGATCTGCTCGGCCAGGGCGGCGGGATTGGGGGCGGTGATCAGGGCCCGCGCGTGGCCGGCGCTCATCTTGCCGTGCCGCACGTACCACAGCACCTCCTCGGGCAGCTGCAGCAGGCGCAGGGTGTTGGCCACGTGGCTGCGGCTCTTGCCGACCACGCCGGCGACCGCGTCCTGGGTGCGGCCGAACCGCTCCATCAGCAGGCGGTAGGCGTCGGCCTCCTCCAGCGGATTGAGATCGGCCCGCTGCACGTTCTCGATGATGGCGACCTCGAACACCGCGACGTCGTCCATCTCGCGGACGATGATCGGCGCCTGGGTCAGGCGCGCCAGCTGGGCCGCGCGCCAGCGGCGCTCGCCGGCGATGATCTGCCAGACGCCCTCCTCCTTCGGGTGCGGCCGCACCAGGATCGGCTGAAGCACGCCCTTGTCGCGGATCGACTCGGCGAGCTCGGCCAGCTCTCCCTGATCGAAGGTCTTGCGCGGCTGGTCCGGATTCGGCTTCAGGGTCTCGATCGGCGCCATGCGCACCCCGGCCGGCGCCGCCGAGCCGTCGACCGGCACGGCTTCGCCCGCCTGTTCCCCGAGAAGGGCTGACAATCCCCGGCCGAGACCGCGCTGACGTTCGCTCAACTGACTGATTCCGTTCTGGTTATATACATCAGGCGGCCTGCAGCCGCCGCATCTTCTCGCGCGCTACCACCTCGCGGGCGAGGCGCAGATACGCCTGGCTGCCGGCGCATTTCAGGTCGTAGATCAGGGCCGGCTTGCCGAACGACGGCGCCTCGGACACGCGCACATTGCGCGGGATCACCGCCTCATAGACCTTGTCGCCGAAATGCGAGCGCACGTCTGCGGCCACCTGCCCCGACAGGGCGTTGCGGCGATCGTACATGGTCAGGACCAGGCCCTGGATCTCCAGCGTCGGATTGAGGCTCTGCCGCACCATCTCTATGGTCTTCATCAGCTGGGTCAGGCCCTCGAGGGCGAAGAATTCGCACTGCAGCGGCACCAGGACGGCGTCGGCCGCGGCCATGGCGTTCAGGGTCAGCAGGTTCAGCGACGGCGGGCAGTCGATCAGCACATAGTCATACCGGGTCTGGCCGTCCGCCCCCTGCCCCGCGAGGGCGTCGCGCAGCCGGAACGAGCGGCGGTCGGCCTGGCTCAGCTCGATCTCGACGCCCGACATGTCGGCGTCTGCAGGGATGATGTGCAGACCGGGCACGGCGGTCTGGACGGCGGAGTCGTCGACCGAACGCCCGTCGACGATGACGTCATAGATGGTCACCCGCCGCGTTTCACGTGGAACACCCAGACCGGTGGAGGCATTGCCTTGCGGATCCATGTCGACGATCAGCACCTTCTCGCCGATCGCCGCCAGGGCGGTGCCGAGGTTGATCGCCGTGGTGGTCTTGCCGACCCCGCCCTTCTGGTTGGAAACGGCGAGGACGCGAGTCTTACCGGCTATGGACACGGCGGAGGCTCCGGACGGAAACGATACGGCCGCGCGGATCGCTGCGCGAGACGGACAGGCTGCTCTCGAAATGCCAGACCTTGCGGGCTTCGATCAACTCAGCCTCGGCCTTTTCCCCCTTGAGAAACACCCCCTGGGCGCCGCGCTGTAGATAAGGCTGTGCATAGCCGAGCAGCTTCTCCATCGGCGCAACGGCGCGGGCGGTGACGACATCGACCTTCAACGCCTGTTCCTCGGCCCGGCCGTTGATCACCGTCGCCGGCAGGGCGAGAGCGTCGACCATCTCCTGCAGGAAGCGGCAGCGCTTGCCGAGGCTGTCGATCAGCCAGACATGAGCGTCCGGCCGGCCCTTCATCAGGATCGCCAGCACCACCCCCGGGAACCCCGCCCCGGCACCGAGATCGGCCCAGGTCCGGGCCTCCGGCGCCAGATCCAGCAGCTGGGCCGAGTCCCAGACGTGCCGGTTCCACACGCCCGGCAGGGTGGCCGGCCCGATCAGATTCATCACCGCATTGGCATCGGCCAGCCGCTCGATGAAGGCCTCGAGATCGGCGATCTGCTCCGGGGTCGCGCCCGTCTGCGCCTGGAATTCGGCAGGTGTCACGCGGCCACCCGGGCCCGCTTCACATGCGACAGCAGGGCCGTCAGGGCGCCCGGGGTCATGCCCTCGATCCGGCCCGCCTGCCCCAGGGTGCGCGGCTGGATCAGGCTCAGCTTCTCGCGCACCTCGTTCGAGAGGCTGCCGATGGCGGCGTAGTCGAGGTCGTGCGGTATGGCCAGCGCCTCCTCGCGACGCAGGGCCTCGGCGTCGGAAGCCTGTCGATCCAGATAGCCGGCATAGCCCGCGTCGATCTCGATCTGCTCGCGCACCTGGCGCGGCCAGGCGGCGATAGCGGGATAGGCCGCCGCGAAAGTCTCGAGCGTGACGCCCGGGAAGGCCAGCAGGTCGCGGATCGACCGGCGCTGACCGTCGGCGTTGACGTTGACGCCCAGGGCCCCGGCCTCCTTGGGCGTATAGGTGGTCCCGCGCACCAGGGCGGAGGCCTCTGCCAGCAGAGCGGACTTGGCCTCGAAGGCGGCGCGGCGTTCGGCCGAGACCAGCCCCGCGGCCATGGCGACGGGGGTCAACCGTTGATCGGCGTTGTCGGCCCGCAGCGTCAACCTGTACTCGGCCCGGCTGGTGAACATTCGGTAGGGCTCGGTCACCCCGCGTGTGACCAGATCGTCGATCATGACGCCGATATAGGCCTGGTCCCGACCGAGCACGAGCGGGTCCGAACCGGCGGCGGCCCGCGCGGCGTTCAGCCCGGCGATCAGCCCCTGGGCCCCCGCCTCCTCATAGCCCGTGGTGCCGTTGATCTGGCCGGCCAGATACAGGCCCGGCCGCTTCTTGACCTCCAGCGCCGGGGTCAGCTCGCGCGGATCGACGAAGTCATATTCGATGGCGTAGCCGAAGCGGAACACCTCGACCGCCTCCAGCCCGGGAATGGTGCGCAGGAAGGCGGCCTGGGTCGCATCGGACACCGAGGTCGAGATGCCGTTCGGATAGACGGTCGGATCGTCGAGGCCTTCCGGCTCGAGGAAGATCTGATGCGAGGTCTTGTCGGCGAAGCGCACCACCTTGTCCTCGATCGAGGGGCAGTAGCGCGGGCCGCGTCCTGACAGGTGACCGCCATAGACGGCGCTGTCGCCGAGGTTGTCGACGATGATCCGGTGGGTCGCCTCGGTCGTGTGGGTCACGCCGCAGGCGATCTGGGGCACATCGATGCGGTCGGTCAGGAAGCTGAACGGCACGGGATCGGCGTCGGCCGCCTGCATCTCCAGCCGGTCCCAGGCGATGGTGCGCCCGTCCAGCCGCGCCGGGGTGCCGGTCTTGAGTCGCCCCATGGTCAGGCCGGCGCCATAGAGGTCGGCGGCGAGACCGGTCGAAGGCGCCTCGCCGTGGCGGCCGGCCGGAATACGCTGGTCGCCCTTGTGGATCACGCCGTTGAGGAAGGTGCCGGTCGTCAGCACGACCGCGCCCGCCGACAACTCGACGCCCTCCCCCGTGACCACGCCGGCGACGCGTTCCCCGTCGAGGATGAGGCTTTCCGCCGTCCCGGCCATCAGGGTCAGGTTGGGGGTCGATGCCAGTTCGGCCTGCATGGCCTCGCGGTAGAGGCGGCGGTCGATCTGGCTGCGCGGGCCCTGCACCGCCGCGCCCTTGGAGCGGTTGAGCAGGCGGAACTGGATGCCGGACACGTCGCCCAGCCGGCCCATGACGCCGTCCATGGCGTCGATCTCGCGCACCAGATGGCCCTTGCCCAGGCCGCCGATGGCCGGATTGCACGACATCTCGCCGATGGTCTCGAGCTTCTGGGTCAGCAGCAGGGTGGCCGCGCCCGCGCGCGCGGAGGCCGCCGCGGCCTCACAGCCGGCGTGGCCTCCTCCGATGACGATGACGTCGAAACGCTTCATGGGCGCGGACATAGGGGAAAACGCCCGTCTTTGCTACCGAAGCCGCCGGAGTGTTTCACGTGAAACACTCACTTGCCGATGCAGAAGGTCGAGAACACCTCGCCGAGGATATCCTCGACGCCGATGGCCCCGGTGACCCGGGCGAGACTTTCGGCCGCGCGGCGCAGGTCGTCGCCGGCCATCTCGGGGGAAACATCGAGCGCCCGACGGCCCGCCTCCACGGACGCCAGGGCTTCGGTCAATCTCCGACGGTGTCTCTCTCGTGTGACCGCAGGGAAGTCGGCCCCGGACAGGTCGCGCGCGAGCCGCGCCGCCAGCCAGTCGTGCAGCGCACCCAGGCCCTCGCCTGTCTCGGTGCTGACGAAGAGCGCCTCGCGGTCCAGCGGCGGAGCGACCCGGTCGATGTCGGCCTTGGTGAAGACCAGCAGGTCGTCCGGCCGCGCATAGGCCGCGGCGGGGCCCTCCGGATCGCCCGGCGCCCGGATCCACAACCGCAGTTCAGCCTGCTCCGCCCGCGCCCGGGCCCGGCGGACGCCCTCAGCCTCGATCGGATCGTCGCTGTCGCGCAGCCCGGCCGTGTCGGACAGGGTCACCGCATAGCCGCCGATGATCAGATCGGCGTCCAGCACGTCGCGGGTGGTGCCGGCGATGGGGGTGACGATCGCCGCCTCACGCGCCACCAGGGCGTTGAACAGCGACGACTTGCCGGCGTTGGTCTCGCCGATCAGGACGATGCGATAGCCCTCGCGCACCCGCTCGCCGCGCCGCGCGTCGGCCAGCGCCGCCTTGAGGTCGGTGATCAAACCGTCCAGCACTGGCCCGGCGGTGCGGGCCAGATTGTCCGGGACCTCCTCATCGGGAAAGTCGATCTCGGCCTCGACCAGGGCGAGGGCCTTGAGCAGGTCGAGGCGGAAACCGGCGTAGGTCTGCGACAGGGCGCCGTCGAGCTGACCCAGGGCCTGGGCCGCCTGGGCCGTGGTCTCGGCGTCGATCAGATCGGCCACCGCCTCGGCCTGGGCCAGATCCATACGGCCGTTCTCGAAGGCGCGGCGGGTGAATTCGCCGGGCTCGGCCGGACGCAGGCCCAGCGTGACCAAGGCGTCGCCGACCGCCTCGACCACCGCCCGCCCGCCATGCAGATGCAGCTCGGCGCAGTCCTCGCCGGTGTAGGAGTTCGGGGCGGGAAAACGAAGCACCAGCGCCTGGTCGAGCGCCCGCCCCTCGAGGGCGAGGTCGCGCAGCGAGGCCAGACGCGGCTTCAGGCCGCCGGCGCCCAGACGGCTCAACGCCTCATCGGTGTGCGGGCCGGACAGGCGGATGATGGCGATGGCTCCTCGCCCCGGCGGGGTGGCGAGCGCGAAGATGGTGCTCATGTCTCTTCCCCATGAAATGGGGAGGTGGCGCGCCGCGACAGCGGCGTGACGGAGGGGCTGGCGACGGCAGACGCGGACAGAGCCCCTCCACCGCTTCGCGGTCCCCCTCCCCATTTCATGGGGAGGAGACGATCTGTCACGGCTTGACCGCCGCTTCCATCAGCTTGCGGAACTGGTCCTGGGCCTGGAGGCCGAAGCTGGTCCAGGTCTTCATCAGTTCGTCCGGCTGCATGGCGGCCATGTTCTCGTCCATGCGCCGCTTCATCTCGGCGACGAGGTGGTCGTTCAGGGGTTCGACGTCCGGCAGGCCGAGGAAGGCCCGGGCCTCCGCGGGCGTGCAGTCGATCTCGACATTGACCTTCATCACGCGGCTCCCTGTTTCACGTGGAACATAGCCCGACGGCGGCGGCCGTCAGGTGTTCATCGACTGGAAGAAGTCGGCGTTGTTCTTGGACTGGCGCAGCTTGTCGATCAGGAACTCGATGGCGTCCTGCGGGCCCATCGGGTTGAGGATGCGGCGCAGGACGTAGGTCTTGGCCAGCTGGTCCTTGGGCGTGGTGAGCTCTTCCTTGCGGGTGCCGGACTTGAGCACGTCGATGGCCGGGAAGATGCGCTTGTCGGCGACCTTGCGGTCCAGCACGATCTCGGAGTTGCCGGTGCCCTTGAACTCTTCGAAGATCACCTCGTCCATCCGCGAGCCGGTGTCGATCAGGGCCGTGGCGATGATGGTCAGCGACCCGCCCTGCTCCACGTTCCGGGCCGCGCCGAAGAAGCGTTTCGGCCGCTGCAGGGCGTTGGCGTCGACGCCGCCGGTCAGGACCTTGCCCGACGACGGCACCGTGGCGTTGTAGGCGCGGCCGAGGCGGGTGATGGAGTCGAGCAGGATGACGACGTCCTTCTTGTGCTCGACCAGGCGCTTGGCCTTTTCGATCACCATCTCGGCGACGGCGACGTGGCGGGTGGCCGGCTCGTCAAAGGTCGAGGCGATGACCTCGCCCTTCACCGTGCGCTGCATGTCGGTGACCTCTTCGGGCCGTTCGTCGATCAGCAGGACGATGAGGATGACTTCCGGGTGGTTCTTCTCGATCGACTTGGCGATGTTCTGCAGCATCACCGTCTTGCCGACCCGCGGCGGGGCGACGATCAGGCAGCGCTGGCCCTTGCCGAGCGGGGCGACGATGTCGATGACCCGGCCCGAGCGATCCTTCAGGGTCGGGTCCTGGATCTCCATGTGCAGCCGCTCTTCGGGATAGAGCGGGGTCAGGTTGTCGAACAGGACCTTGGTCTTGACCGTCTCCGGGTCTTCCAGATTGATCGTGTCGACCTTGAGCAGGGCGAAATAGCGCTCGCCCTCGCGCGGACCGCGCACGGCCCCGTGGATGGTGTCGCCCGAGCGCAGGCCGAAACGGCGGATCTGCGACGGCGAGACATAGACATCGTCCGGACCCGGAAGATAATTGGCGTCCGGGCTGCGCAGGAAGCCGAATCCGTCCGGCAGGATCTCCAGCACGCCGTCGGCGATGATCTCGACTTCCTCGTCGGCCAGGGCCTTGAGGATGGCGAACAGCAGGTCCTGCTTGCGCAGGTTGGAGGCGTTCTCGACCTCGAGGCCCTCGGCGAAGGCGACCAGGTCCGCCGGGGTCTTCTCGTTCAGCTCGGCCAGGGTGATGCGGCCGTTCGGCACGATCGGTTCGCCGTCATCCTCTTCGTCTTCGTCCTCGGCCTCCTGGTCGACCATCGGCAGATCAGCAGCCGCGGTCTCCTGGGTCGGCTGTTCGCCGTCGAGGGTCTCGGCCTCGGGGGCGGTCGGATCGGTGTCGCGGACGTCGGTCATGGGAAATCTTCTTCAGGCGTGCGCGCAACAACGCCCGCGTGAAAGCGGGGTCGGAGCGGCTGGCGATGTTGGCCCGAGGGCCGGCAGGGAGGGCGGCGTGGGTCCCGCAGGGTCGATCCGGCAGGCGTCGCGAAGGGAGAGGGACCGTCCGGAAGGCGAAAGCCCTGAGCCAGGATCGGTTCGCGACCAGCGAAACCACGCCCCGGCGGCGAGGTCAAGCGTCGCCGACTATCCGAGGGTCCATTCGACCGTCACGGAGAGCACGGCGACGATGGCGATCAGGAACGGAATCTCGTTGGTCATCCGCCAGAAGCGGCCGGACCGGACCGAGGTCCCGGCCTGGATGCGTTTGAGCTCGCCCGCCAGGAAGCCGTGCCAGCCGCTGAGGACGAAGACCGCCACGAGCTTGGTCGCCATCCACGGCAGGAGGAGAAAACCCCAACCCTGGCCGAAGCCGTAGACGTGGATGAGGATCATCCACACGCCGAACACCCACGCGGCGGTCATCGACGGATTGATGATGATCTTCAGGAGCCGGCGCTGCCAGATCCGAAGCAGACCCTGCATCTCGGAGCGCAGCGGCTCGGGCTTGCCGGCCTGTTCGGCGTCATAGGCGTAGAGCCGGGGCAGGAACAGCATGCCCGCCATCCAGGCGATGACCGCCAGGATGTGCAGGCCGCGGACGAGGCTGAAGGTCTCGAAACTCATGCCGCCCGGCTCTCCGTCTGGCAGGGGCAGGCCTTCCAGTCGCCCCGGCAGCCGGGACCATAGGGGGCGACGCCGGTGCGCGACAGACCGTGCAGCGCCGCCTCGGCCAGGGCGTTGATGAACAGCGCCGACGTCCCGACGGCCGGAACCCTCAGATAGGGGGCGACGCCGCGCTCGTGGGCCAGTTCGCCGTATTCGATGTCCAGCTCGACCAAGGTCTCGACGTGTTCGGAGACGAAGGCGATCGGCACCACCACGGCCCCGACCTTGTCCGCGGCCGCCTGTTCCAGCGCCTCCGGCGTCGAAGGGCCGAGCCATTTCATCGGCCCGACCCGGCTCTGGTAGCAGAGGGCGTGGTCGACCTTGCGGCCCATGGCCTCAAGCTTCGCCACGACGGCGGCGACCGTGCTTTCCACCTGCTCCTGGTAGGGATCGCCCTTGCGCTGAACCAGCGATTCCGGGATGCCGTGGGCCGAGAACAGGACGCGCACCGGCCGGTCGCCGGCCTCGTCCAGCTTGGCGGCGATCCCCTCGGCCTGAGCCTCGACCCAGCCATGGGCCTCAGGCCAGCAGCAGACCGTGCGGCTCTCGCCGGATCCGGCGTAGACGGCGTTCCAGCGCTTCAGGGAGGATTCGGTCGTGGTGGTCGAGAACTGCGGATACAGCGGCAACAACACGATCTCGTCGGGTCCGAAGGCGGCCACCTCCGTGGCGGCCTCTTCCGTCAGCGGCGACCAGTAGCGCATGGCGATGAAGGCCCGGACCTCGTCGTCCGGCAGGCGCTGCGCCAGGGCCGCCTCCAACGCATCGGCCTGTTTGCGGGTCTCGGGCAGCAGCGGCGAGCCCCCGCCCATCAGCGCGTAGTTGGCCTGGGCCGAGGTTTCGCGCCGACTGGAGATCAGTCGGGCCAGCGGCGTGCGGACGATCCCCGGAAGACCGATGATGGCCGGGTCATTGAACAGGTTGAACAGGAACGGCTTCACCGACGCCTGGTCGTCGGGACCGCCGAGGTTGAACAGGACCACGGCGATGCGGCGCCCGGTGATCGTCCTCATTGGGCGCCGATCCGCTTCAGCACCTGTTCGACGCGGTCGATCGGCACGTCCGGAAGGATGCCGTGGCCGAGGTTGAAGATCCACGGCCCCTGCCCCCACGCCTCCAGCAGCTGGTCCACCCGCCGGTCCAGCAGCGGCCCGCCGGCGCGCAGCAGCAGAGGGTCCAAAGCGCCCTGGATCGGCTTGATGGCCTGCACCCGGCGGCCGACCGCCAGCGGACAGGCGGTGTCCAGCGCCACGGCCTGCACGTCGCATTCGGTCGCATAGCGCTCGGCCAGCGCCGCCGAACCGCGGGGGAAGCCGATCAGGGGCACGGTCACGCCCAGCTCCCGGACCCGCTTCACCAGTGCCTGATGGGGCTTCAGGACCAGGGTTTCGAACAGATCGTCGGGCAGACCTTCGGCCCAGCTCTCGAAGATCTTCAGCACCTGGGCGCCGGCGTCGGCCTGCATCTTCAGATAATGGGCGGTGGCCTCGACCAGCACCTCGAGCAGGGCCGCGACCTTGTCCGGCTCAGCGTAGGCGTAGGTCCGGGCCTGAGCCCGCTCGCCCTTGCCGATGGTCCGCGCCTCGCCGTCCAGCATGTAGGTGGCCACGGTCCACGGCGCGCCGGCGAAACCGATCAGTGCCCGTTCAGGCTCCAATTGCCCCCGCACCAGCGACAGGGTCTGCCCGACCTGTTTCAGCGCCTCCCCGGCCCCGGGCGCCAGGGCCCGCATCGCCTCCACCGGCGGCAGGGCGCCCAGCCTAGGACCCTCGCCGGCCTCGAACCAGACCTCCTGCCCCAGGGCCCGGGGGATCAGCAGGATGTCGGCGAAGACGATGGCGGCGTCGAAGCCGAAGCGCCGCATGGGCTGCAGCGTCGCCTCGGCGGCCTTGTCGGGATCGAGGCAGAAGGAGATGAAGTCCGGCGTCGTCGCCCGCAGCGCCCGATACTCCGGCAGGTACCGCCCTGCCTGGCGCATGAACCACACCGGTGGCCGCGCCGCCGCCTCGCCGGCGAGAACCTTGAGCAGGAGGGGGGTGTCTGAAACGGTCATCTGATCTCGGGCTTACCGGGGGGCCGGGTCCCGCTCAAGCCCGGGCCGATGTCGCACCCCCAATCCTTCAATGAAAGAGTTTTGAGAAGAATGGTGGAAGGAAGCAGGGGCGGGAATGACGGGGATAAGAGCGGCGGATCGAGGTCCTCCCGGCGAGTTTTCCGCAGCCCGCCCGCCGGTCATCCCCGCCCGTTCACCGGGCTGGTGAAAGCGGGGACAATTCCTAACGGGGCCTTAACTGGCGGGCTTCCGGGCGGCGCCGTGTCATCTCCCTGACCGGGCGCCGTTAAGGATTTGTTAAGGCTGTCCACACCCGATCTCGTCGAAGGACCGCAATGTGGGACGACTCGCCGGACGACCTGGGACTCCGTCCACCGCCATCCCCGCTCGCCGCATCCGGCGCGCCCGGCTATAGAGATCGGCGCCCCGGTCAGGACGATCGGCGCCCGGCCCCGTCCACAGGAGTCTCGCCGACATGGACAGATCCGACGAGCTCGTCCCCATGAGGTTCGCTCCATGAGTCCGGCCCGAGCCGCGGGCCCGGCCCGACTGGCGACCTATTTCCACGTCCATCTGGTTTCCGATTCCACCGGCGAGACCTTGAACGCCATGGCCAAGGCGGTCGTGGCCCGGTTCGACGGCGTCATTCCCATCGAGCACATCTACGCCCTGGTCCGCTCGCCCCGGCAGATGGAACGGGTGCTGGAGGAGATCGCGGCCTCGCCCGGGGTGGTCCTGCACACCCTGGTCGACCGTGAACTGCGCGAGCAGCTCGAGGAAGGCTGCCGGCGGCTGGACATGCCGCAGATTGCGGCCCTGGACCCGCTGGTCGGGGCCCTGTCGCGCTATCTCGGCGCCGCCCTGTCCACGCGGGTGGGCGCCCAGCACGCGCTGGACACCGACTATTTCAACCGCATCGCGGCGCTGGACTACGCCATGGCCCACGACGACGGCCAGGGCACGACCGAACAGCTGGAAGGCGCCGACGTGGTGCTGTGCGGCGTCAGCCGGACCTCGAAGACGCCGACCTGCATCTATCTGGCCCACCGGGGCATCCGCGCCGCCAATGTGCCGCTGGTCCCGGGCCAGGAGGACGGCGAACGGCTGGTGGGTCTGAAGAATCCGCTGATCATCGGCCTGACGGTGTCGCCGGACCGGCTGGTGCAGATCCGCCGCAACCGCCTGGACGGGCTGAACGCCAGCCGGGCCTCGGCCTATACCGACCACGAGGCGGTGCGCGAGGAGACGGTCAAGGCGCGCCGGGCCTTCGAACGCCGCGGCTGGCCGGTCATCGACGTGACCCGACGCTCGGTGGAGGAGACGGCGGCGGCGATCATCAATGTGCTGAACGAGCGGCGCACGCACCGGGTGGGGACAAGCTGGTGACGTCGTCAGGTGCGCTATCACCCTTTGGGCTACATGAGAGCTGGGAACGCCTGATCCTGGCGTCCAAGAGCGCGGCCCGGCGCGGCATGCTGGAGGGCGCGGGCGTGCCGTTCTCGGTGCAGGTCGCCGACGTCGATGAGGACGCGGTCAAGGCGACGCACGATCCGGCCGACGCCGCCGGGCTGGCGGTGGAGCTGGCGCGGGTCAAGGCCCTGGCGGTGTCGCGTCACGATCCGGAGGCCTGGGTGCTCGGCGCGGACCAGACCCTGGCCTTCGGCGGCGGGCTGGTGTCGAAGGCCGCCTCGCTGGACGAGGCGAGGGACCGGCTGAAGGCGATGCGGGGGCAGAGCCACTACCTGCACTCGGGCGCCGCCCTCGCTTGCAACGGCCAGATCGTCTGGTCGGGCGTCGATACGGCGACGATGCGGGTGCGGGATTTCTCCGACGCCTTTCTGGAGGCCTATCTGACGGCCGAGGGAACCGGGCTGCTGGCGTGCGTCGGGTCCTACCGGCTCGAGGGCATGGGGTCCCAGCTGTTCGAGGCGGTCGAGGGGGACTATTTCACCGTCCTCGGCCTGCCGCTGTGGCCGGTGCTGGCCGAACTGCGCCGGGCGGGAGTGCTGGCGACATGACGGTGGTCGCCGGCGTCGCGGGCCAGCCGATCGCCCATTCGCTGAGCCCGCTGATCCACAAGGCCTGGATCGCCGCCGCGGGGCTGGACGCCGACTATCGCGCCTTCGGGCCGGCCGACGAGGCCGGCTTTTCCGCCCTGGTCGCCGAGGGGCGGGCGGGCGCCCTGCGCGGGCTCAATGTCACGGCGCCGTTCAAGGGGGCGGCCCTGGCGCTGGCGGACGCGGTCAGCGCGACGGCGCGGCTGTGCGGCTCGGCCAATCTGCTGGTTTTCGAGGGCGGCCGGGCCATGGCCGACAGCACCGATGGCGAAGGTCTGATGGCGGCGCTGGCGGAGCAGGCGCCGGTCCTCGATGTAGCGGGCCGGCCCGTGTTGATCCTCGGGGCCGGCGGAGCGGCGCGGGCGGCGGCGGCGGCGTTGAAGGCGGCCGGGGCGGAGGTCAGTGTGCTCAACCGGACGCCGGAACGGGCCGGGCGGCTGGCGACCGATCTCGGGATCCGGGTGGCGGGGCCGGGCGCGGTCGAGACGGCGGCGCTGGTGGTCAATGCGCTGAGCGCGCCGCCGGAGATCGATATCGACGCCCTGCGCGATGACGCCGTTCTGATGGACATGACCTATCGGCCGCTGATGACGCCCTTCCTCGCGGCGGGACGGGCGCGGGGTCTGGCGACCGTGGACGGGCTAGCCATGCTGATCGGCCAGGCCAGGCCGTCGTTCCGGGCCCTGTTCGGCATCGAGCCGCCGCCAGTGGATGTTCGCGCCCTGGCCCTCGCTGCGCTTGGAGAGTCCGCATGATCGTGCTCGGCCTGACCGGCTCCATCGGCATGGGCAAGACCACGACGGCGGAGATGTTCGCCGCCGAAGGCGCGCTGGTGTGGAACGCCGACGAGGCGGTGCATCGGCTCTACGCCCGGGGCGGCGCGGCGGTCGGGCCGGTCGGCGAGGCCTTTCCGGGCGCGGTCGTGGACGGGGCTGTGGACCGCATCCGGCTGGCCGGGGCGCTGGGCCAGGACGAGGAGGCCTTCCGCCGGCTGGAGGCGATCGTCCATCCGCTGGTGATGCAGGGCCGGCTCGAGGACCTGGCGGAGGCGGAGCGGCGCGGAGTGCGGCTGGCGGTGCTGGACATTCCGCTGCTGTTCGAGACCGGCGGCGACGCGGCCGTGGACGCGGTGGTGGTGGTCACCGCCGATCCGGAGGTGCAGGCGGAGCGGGTGCTGGGCCGGCCCGGCATGACCCGCGAGCGGTTCGAGGCCATCCTGGCGCGGCAGACCCCCGACGCCGAGAAACGCCGGCGGGCCGACTTCATCGTCGACACCGGCGGCGGGCTGGAGGCGGCGCGGGCCCGCGTGCGTGAAATCGTGGGGACGGTTCTGGCCCCGGAGTGGACTTCGCCCCGGCGCGGGCTTTCGCCCGACGGCGAACCGATTCAATAAGGGTCATGGCCCGCGAAATCGTCCTCGACACCGAAACCACCGGCTTCGACCCGAAGACGGGCGACCGGCTGATCGAGGTCGGCTGTATCGAGATCGAGGACCTGCTTCCGACCGGGCGGATGTATCACACCCTGGTCTATCCCGAGCGGCTGATCCCGCCGGACGCCATCCGGGTGCACGGAATCACCGACGAGAAGGTGAAGGGCGCGCCCAGATTCCACGAGGTGGTGGGGGAGCTGATGGAGTTCATCGGCGACGCCCCGGTGATCGCCCACAACGCCGCCTTCGACCGCGCCTTCATCGACCACGAGTGCGGCCTTTGCAGCCACCCGCTGCTGGAAGAGACGCGCTGGATCGACACCCTGAAGCTGGCCCAGAGCCGGTTTCCGGGCATGGCCAATTCGCTCGACGCCCTGTGCAAGCGGTTCAAGATCAGCCTGGTGGAGCGGACCCTTCACGGGGCCCTGATCGACGCCCGGCTGCTGGCCGAGGTCTATCTGGAGCTGAAGGGCGGCAAGGAGCGGCGTCTGGACCTGTCGTCGGCGCGAACGGTCACCACCGCCGCCGCGGCCGCCGCCTCGGGCGGCTACGGACCCCGGCCGCGTCCGCTGGCGCCGCGGTCGACCGAGGCTGAACAGGCGGCGCATCTGGCCTTCCTGCGCGAGACCCTGAAGGACCGCTCGCTGTGGGCGGCCTACGGGCTGGACGTCGAGGCGGTCTGAGCCGCCTCTAGCCTCAGGCCTGGGCGGTTTCCGCCGGGCCGCGCGCGATCTGCTGCTGGCGCGACATGTAGATGGCGGCGAAGTCGATCGGGTCGAGCATGAAGGGCGGATAGAAGCCGCCGTCCGAGGTGGCGCGGGCGATGATCTCGCGGGCGAACGGGAACAGATAGCGCGGGCACTCGATCAGCAGCATCGGCTCGATGTCCTGCTCGGCGACGCCGTGCAGGGCGAACAGGCCGCCGTAGAGCAGCTCGATATTGAACACGGTCAGGGCGTCGGTCGAGGCCTTGACGGTCAGCCGCAGCTCGACCTCGAAGAGGCCGTCCTTGCGGCCCTGGGCGTTCATCTCGACGCCGAGGTCGATGGCCGGCTTGGTGTCGATGCGCAGGGAATCCGGGGCCTTGGGGTTCTCGAACGACAGGTCCCGGACGTACTGGGCCAGGATGCGGAAGCCGGGGCCGGCGGGGGCCTCGACGCCGTTCGGAACGGGCGCGGCGGTGTTGGCGTTGGCGTCGTTGGGGGCGGCGTCGGTCATGGCGGGTCGGTCTTGTCTGGAATGGCGTGAGGGGCGCGGCGGTCCGGCCCGGAAGGCGCGGCGACTAGCACGCACCGCCGGTTGCGGCAACGACGCTCGCCCAAAGGAGCGGACGGGGGGCGGATGGGCGATCGGCCGCAGGCGGGCGGGGGCGCCGTTCGCCTTGCGCGCCCCCATATCAGCCCCTAATCGTCCATTTGTCGCGCCCGGCGTTTATCGGGGCGCCAGTCAGGGAATGCCCGTGCCGGTCCAGGTCCAGATCGTCATCTTCGCCGTGATCGCGGCCATCGTGCTGTTCCAGCTCTACAATGTGCTGGGCAAGAAGGTCGGGCGCCAGCCCGAGG
>NZ_JAVHLH010000050.1:0-1036 GCF_031082345.1 Brevundimonas sp.
GGCCGAGCTGGTCGGCTGGCACGTCAAGGTCGGCGACACGGTCGCGGAAGACCAGATCATCGCCGACGTCATGACCGACAAGGCCACCGTCGAACTGACCTCCCCCGTCGCCGGAACCGTTGTCGCCCTGCACGGCGACGCTGGCCAGCAGATCGCCGTCGGCGGCCCGCTGGTCAGCTTCCAGGTCGAGGGCAAGGGCAACACCGCGCCCGCTCCGACCAGCCCCTCCACCGCTTCGCGGTCCCCCTCCCCATCGCTGCGCGACGGTGAGGAGACAGCCTCATCGTCTCCTCACCGTCCGAAGGATGGGGAGGTGGCGCGCGGCGCCAGCCGCGTGACGGAGGGGCCGCCGGCCCAGCGCACCCTCTCCGCCCGCGGTGAACGCCCCCTCGCCTCCCCCGCCGTGCGCCAACGCGCCCGCGACCTCGGGATCGAGCTGCAGTTCGTCCCCGGCTCCGGCCCCGGCGGCCGCATCGAGCATGGCGACCTCGACGCCTACGTCGCCTCGGGGTCGCAGGGATCGTCCGCCTCCGGAGTATCCACCTCCTCGACCTACGCCCGCGCCGAAGGGACCACCGAAACCCGCATCATCGGCGTCCGCCGCAAGATCGCGGAGAAGATGGCCGAGAGCGTCCGCCGCATCCCGCACATCACCTATGTCGAGGAGATCGACGTCACCGCGCTGGAGGAGCTCCGCGCCCACCTCAACGCCAACCGCAAGGACGGCCAGCCCAAGCTGAACGTCCTGCCCTTCCTCGCCCGCGCCATGGTCGTGGCCCTGCGCGACCAGCCGACCATCAACAGCCACTACGACGACGAGGGCGGCGTCCTGACCACCCACGCCGGCGTCCACATCGGCATCGCCGCCCAGACGCCGAACGGCCTGATGGTCCCGGTGGTCCGCCACGCCGAGGCCCGCGACCCGTACGACACGGCGGCCGAGATCGCCCGCGTCTCCGGCGCCGCGTCGTTCTCGCACGACGAGTCGCTGGTCGCCTACGTCACCGACACCGGCGGCCGGATGGACATCTGGGTC
>NZ_JAVHLH010000050.1:1046-13571 GCF_031082345.1 Brevundimonas sp.
ATCACCATCACCTCCCTGGGCACGCTGGGCGGGGTCATCCACACCCCCATCATCAACCACCCCGAGGTCGCCATCGTCGGCCCCAACAAGATCGCCGAGCGCGTGGTGGTCAAGGACGGCCAGATGGTCGTGCGCAAGATGATGAACCTGTCCTCCAGCTTCGACCACCGCATCGTCGACGGCCACGACGCGGCGGTCTTCGTCCAGCGCATCAAGAACCTGCTGGAGCATCCGGCCACGCTTTGGATGAACTGAGACCATGGCTGAATCGATCAAGACCAAAGTCCTCATCATCGGCGCCGGCACCGGCGGCTATGTCGCGGGCATCCGCTGCGGCCAACTGGGCCTCGACACCATTCTCGTGGACGGCGGCGACGGCCTCGGCGGCACCTGCCTGAATGTCGGCTGCATCCCGTCCAAGGCCATCATCCACGCCGCCTCGAAATTCGAGACGGTGGCCAAGGCCGCCGAGGGCGGCACGCTCGGCATCACCGCCAGCAAGCCGGCCATCGACCTGAAGGCCACCGTGGCCTGGAAGGACGGCATCGTCCGTAAACTGAACGCCGGCGTCGCGGGCCTGCTGAAGAAGGCGAAGGTCAAGGTCATCAACGGCTGGGCCACCTTCTCCGACGCCAAGACCTGCACGGTGAAGACCGCCGACGGCGACATCGTCATCAGCGCCGAACACGTCATCCTCGCCACCGGCTCCGACCCGGTCGAACTGCCGTTCCTGAAGTTCGGCGGCGACGTCATCTCCTCGACCGAGGCCCTGTCGCTGGACAAGATCCCCGGCAAGCTGGTCGTCGTCGGCGGCGGTTACATCGGCCTCGAGCTCGGCATCGCCTTCCGCAAGCTGGGGGCCGAGGTCGCCATCGTCGAAATGGCCGACCGCCTTCTGCCGCTCTACGACAAGGCCCTGACCGATCCGGTCCGGAAATGGCTGGAGGCCCACGGCGTCGAACTCCACCTCGGCGCCAAGGCCGGCTCGTTCGAAAAGGGCCAGCTCAATGTCACCACCGCCGACGGCAAGGCCCTCAAGCTCAAGGCCGACAAGGTCCTCGTCACCGTCGGCCGCAAGCCCCGCACCCAGGGCTGGGGCCTCGAGAACATGGGCGTCGCCATGAACGGGCCGTTCGTCAAGATCGACGACCGCTGCGCCACCTCGATGAAGAACGTCTGGGCCGTCGGCGACCTGACCGGCGAGCCGATGCTGGCCCACAAGGGCAGCGCCCAGGGCGAGATCGTCGCCGAGATCATCGCCGGTCATGACAAGCGCTTCGATCCCGTCAGCATCGCCGCCGTCTGCTTCACCGAGCCCGAGATCGTCTCCGCCGGTCTCGGCCCGCTGGACGTCGAGGGCCGCGACGACGTCATCACCGCCGTCTTCCCCCTGATGGCCCTCGGCCGCGCCTTGGCCATCGAGGCCGGCGGCGACGGCGGCTTCGTCCGGGTGCTGGCGTCGAAGACCGACCACCGCCTGCTCGGCGTCCAGGCCGTGGGCCAGCACGTCTCGGAACTCAGCAACAGCTTCGCCCAGATGCTGGAGATGGGCGCGGTGCTGGAGGATGTGGCCGGAACCATCCACGTCCACCCGACCATGGGCGAGGCCTTCCACGAAGCGTCCCTGCGGGCGCTGGGGCATGCGATTCATATCTAGGGCGCTAACGTTCGCGACGCGGTCGCTCACTGCTTGAGCGCCAGCTGTGGCCATCGTCACCCCGGCGACCCGAAGGGCGGCGCGTAGCAGCCAAAGCCGGGGCCCGTCGCCGAACCGTCATCGGACCGTCGCACCGCCCGTCACAAACCTGTGGTCCAAGCAGCCTCGACCTCAACCGTTGTCGGAGCCAAGACCCATGACCCGCACCCTGTTCGCCGCCACCTCGGCGATCGCCCTGCTCGCCCTCGGGGCCTGCGGCGACAACCAGACCGGAGGCGCCCAGGGCGCCCGCGCCGGCATCTGGGCCGCCGGCTCCTCGACCGTCTTCCCCTTCACCACCCGGGTGGCCGAGAATTTCGCCCGCACCTCGGGCGGCGCCGCGCCGCGCGTTGAATCGCTGGGCACCGGCGGCGGCATCCAGGCCTTCTGCCAGGGCACGGGCCCGACCACCCCGGACATCGCCAACGCCTCGCGCCGGATGAAGAAGTCCGAGTTCGAGATGTGCCAGGCCAACGGCGTCACCGACATCGTCGAGCTGAAGATCGGCTACGACGGCCTCGTCATCGCCACCGCCCTGGACGCGCCCGACTACGGCTTCGAGGGCGACGACCTCTACCTCGCCCTGGCCAAGGAAGTGCCGGGACCGAACGGGTCGTTCATCGCCAATCCGAACACCACCTGGAGCCAGGTCAATCCGGGTCTGCCCGCCAGCCGCATCATGGTCTATGGCCCGCCGCCCACTTCCGGCACCCGCGACTCCTGGCTCGAACTGGCCATGGCCCCGTCGGCCGAGACCATCCCGCAGCTCGCGGCCCTCGCGGAAAGCGACGAGGACCGCTTCGAGACCCTCGCCCACACCCTTCGCGAGGACGGCGCCTGGATCGACTCGGGCGAGAACGACAACGCCATCGTCCAGACCCTGACGCGCACCCCCGGCTCGACCGGCGTCTTCGGCTACTCCTTCCTCGAGCAGAACGCCGACTCGGTGAAGGCGCACAGCGTCAACGGCGTCATGCCGACCCCCGAAACCATCGCCTCGGGCGCCTATCCGGTCTCCCGCTCGATGTTCATCTACGTCAAGAAGGCCCACGTCGGCGTCACCCCGGGGCTGAAGGAGTTCGTCCTGGAGTATATGTCGGACGCCGCCGCCGGACGCGGCGGCTACCTCCAGGACCGCGGTCTGGTGCCGCTGCCCGCCGAGGAACTGGCCGCCCAACGCGCCCTGGCCACGGCCATGACCTCGATGGCCAGCCCCGAGTAAACCGGCCGGATCCTTTCGGAGCAGACCGGACGCCGCGGGCCGCAAGGCCCGCGGCGTTTCGCTGTCCGCGCGCCTCCGTCCGGGCCGTCACAAATCTGGATGGGAAGCGTCACGGTTCTGCATCCCGACGGTCGGAATAGCGTCACGGCAATCTCACCGTTCCGTCGCCGGACCGCAGCGAAATCGTCGCGCGCAAAAGATAATCCGGGGCCTGACAGACCACATCCGGTCCGCGGGCAACCGAAGGATTCTCCCAGTGCGACAACACACCCTGCTGGCGGGCGCCGCGCTCGCCGCCGCTCTCTCGCTCACCGCCGGTTCGGCCCAGGCCCAGACCGCCCAACCGACCAGCAGCGCCTGGAAGGGCGCGCCCGAATACAGCTGGGGCGACTTCACCATCAAACTCCGCGGCCGGGTGTACGCCGACTACGTCGATCAGGATGTCGACCGGGCCGTCGGCGCCGACTTCAGCGCCTCGGAGGACCGTTTCCGCACCGCACGGATCGGCGTCCAGGGGAGCTGGGGCGAGCAGTGGTCGTTCGTCGCCGAGGGCAATTTCACCAACGGCGAGTCGAACTGGGAAGACCTGCTGATCGAATATGCGCCGAGCGACAACACCGCCATCACCCTCGGCAACTTCAAGAGCCTGTCGCTCGAGAACCTGACATCGTCGCGATACACGACCTTCATGGAACGCGGCCCGTTCAACGACCTGATCGACGGCGGCCGGGTCATGACCCTGGCGGCGCGCACGGGCGGCGACAACTGGTCGGTCGCGGGCGGCGTCCACGGCGATTCGGTCAATGACGGCGCCCCGGGCGACGGCGACGAACAGCGCGGCGTCTTCGTCCGCGCCCACTTCGCCCCGATCGTCACCGACGAGACGAAGGTGCACCTCGGCGTCTGGGCCCGCGACCGCGACCGGCGCGACGACACCGCCTTCCGCTATCGCGTGCGCAACAACACCAATTTCGGCGCCCGCTACACCGACGCCGGCTCCTCGCCGCTCGGCGCCGGGGACGGTGATGTCGCCATCGGCCTCGAGGCCGCCGGCGTCTGGCGCAGCTTCTCGGTCCAGGGCGAATGGGCGACCGTCGACGCCGACCTGACCGGCGGCGGTTCGGCCCGGGCGGACGCCTGGTACGTCTTCGCCTCCTTCTTCCCGACCGGCGAACAGCGCAAATACAAGCCCGCCGACGGCAAGTTCGACCGGGTCAGCGTCCGCGAGCCGGTGACCCGCGGCGGCATGGGCGCCGTCGAGCTGGCGGTCCGCTACGACGCCGCCGACCTGACCGAGTTCGCCGGCGTGGCCACCGCCGGCGAATATTCCGCCGTGACGCTGGGGGCCACCTGGTACCCGTGGTCCCACGTCCGCTTCATGGCCAACTACACCGACGCGAAGAACGACGCCCAGGTCGCCGCCTCGGACGTCGACGTCCAGACCCTGCAGTTCCGGGCGCAGTTCGACTTCTAGTCGGCAGGAAAGCAGCCCTTGTCATCCCGGCCGAGGCGAAGCCGAGAGCCGGGACGCAAGACCCACAGGTCCAACCCTCCCGGAAGCTGCGTCAGCAGCTATCCGGGAGACAGGCCAACTCAAGCGCAGGACCAACCCGTCTCCCGGACAATCGCGGCGCGATTTCCGGGAGGCTGAAGTTTGCGCGTACTTCGTCCCGGATCACCGCTGCGCGGCGTCCGAGATGACAACTGCTTGCTCTTGAAGCCTACGCCGCCGCCCGCTTCCTCAGCCGGGCGATGCGCCGCAGCCGCCGCCAGAACCGACCGCGCTCGGGCTCGGGATAGGGCTGCAGGTTTTCGACGAACTGCTCGGCCGAGGCGCGCCAGCTGAATTTCTCCGCATAGGCCCGCACCGCCGCCCGGTCGCATTCCAGCGCCGCCATGCAGGCGACGCGAAGGTCCTTGTCGATGGCCCCGGCGTTCGAGCCCGGGATGATGTCGATCGGCCCGTGGGCCGGATAGGCCGCCACCGGCGTGCCCGTGGCCATGGCCTCGAGGATCACCAGGCCGAAGGTGTCGGTCCAGCTGGGGAAGACGAAGACGTCGGCGTCGCGGAAGCAGCGCGCCAGCTCCTCACCGAAACGGGCCCCGAGGAATTTCGCCTCCGGATATTTCTCTTCCAGCTCGGCCCGCGCCGGCCCGTCGCCGACGACGATCTTGGTGCCCGGCAGGTCGGTCTTGAGGAAGGCCTCGATATTCTTCTCGACCGCCACCCGGCCGACGTTGAGCCAGAACGGCCGCGGCCAGTCCTTGCCGCCCAGTTCGTCATAGATGCGCGGCAGGTCCGGGCTGAACTGTTCGGTGTCGACGCCGCGCGACCACGGCGAGACGTTCCGGAACCCGTGCGCCAGCAGTTCGTCGCGCAGCGTCGGGGTCGCCACCATCAGACGGCCCGACGGCTTGTGGAACCACTTCATATAGGCGTAGCCGACCTGGACCGGGATCGGGAACCGGGCCGAGACGTACTCGGGGAATTTGGTGTGATAGCTCGTCGTGAAGGGCAGCTTCCATTCGACGCAGATGCGCCGCGTGGCGATGCCGATCGGCCCCTCGGTGGCGATATGCACCGCCTCCGGCTCGAAGGCCCGCAGGCGCTCGCGGATCTCCTCTTCGGCCCCCAGCGCCAGCCGGATCTCCGGATAGGTGGGGCAGGGTATGGTCTTGAATTGGCTGGGTTCTATGACCTCCACCTCATGACCCATGGCGCGGCATTCCGCGATGGTCCGGGTCAGGGTGCGGACGACGCCGTTGACCTGGGGCTCCCAGGCGTCGGTGGCCAGAACGATGCGCATTGAGGGCGAGAGGCTCCGCCGTTGATCGGGGAACTGATCTAGCGGTTTGGAACTGGCTTGGCGAGACATCGTAACCCTCTCCCGTTCTTCGAAAAAACGAGCTAGACGCCGCTCATGAACGCACACGTCTTCCCTCCGGCCCCGCTCACACAGGACTGGGACGCCCTCGACCACGGGAAATACGCGGATGAGGGCGAGGTCGTGCGCGGCCTGCTGGCGCGCGTGCCGCTCGACGCCGCCGAGCGCGAAGCGGTCGTGGCCCAGGCCATCGACCTGGTCGAACTGGCCCGCAAGACCCAGAAGACCGAAGGCGTGGTCGAGAGCTTCCTGCAGGAATTCAGCCTCGGCACCCGCGAGGGCCTGGCCCTGATGTGCCTGGCCGAGGCCCTGCTGCGCATCCCCGACGAGGACACCCGCGACAAGCTGATCGCCGAGAAGATCGGCTCGTCCGACTGGGCCTCGCATCTGGGCCAGTCCGAGAACCTGTTCGTCAACGCGTCGACCTGGGGGCTGATGCTGACCGGCAAGCTGGTCGACGTCGACGAGGACGCCCGCCGCGACCTGCCCGGCTTCCTGCGCCGCGTCGCCGGCCGCCTGGGCGAGCCGGTGATCCGCCAGGCCGTGGCCGCCGCCGTCCGCATGATGGGCGAGCAGTTCGTGGTCGGCCGCACCATCCAGGGGGCCCTGAAGCGGGCCAACCGCGAACGCTGGCTGTGCAGCTTCGACATGCTGGGCGAAGGCGCCCGCACCACCGCCGACGCCGAACGCTATGAGGTCGTCTACGCCAAGGCCATCCACGGCGTCGGCAAGGCCATCCCCGAGCGCAAGGAGATGCAGGGGCCGATGACCGGCCACGGCGTCTCGGTCAAGCTGTCGGCCCTGTCGCCGCGCTATGAGGCGACCCAGGAGGCCCGGGTCTGGGCCGAGCTCTATCCGCGGGTGAAGCGGCTGGCGATGATCGCCGCCTCCTACGACATCAATTTCTGCATGGACGCGGAAGAGGCCGACCGGCTGGCCCTGTCGCTCAAGCTGCTCGACGCCCTCGCCCACGATCCCGACCTCGGCGAGTGGAAGGGCCTCGGCCTCGCCGTCCAGGCCTATCAGAAGCGCGCGCCCGAGGTGATCGCCCGCGTCGCCGAACTGGCCCGGGTCTCCGGCCGCCGCATCATGGTCCGGCTGGTCAAGGGCGCCTACTGGGACACCGAGATCAAGCGCGCCCAGGTCATGGGCCGGCCCGACTATCCGGTCTTCACCACCAAGGCCGCGACCGATCTCAACTATCTGGTCTGCGCGCGCGACATCCTCGACGCCGATCCGCACCTGTACGGCCAGTTCGCCACCCACAACGCCGTCTCGCTGGCGGCGGTCCAGCATATGGCCCGCGCCTCGAAGGTCCGGGTAGAATTCCAGCGCCTGCACGGCATGGGCGAGGCCCTTTACGAGGCGGCCGAACAAATGTGGGCCGAGGACCGCTTCGTGGTCCGCGGCTACGCCCCCGTCGGCGGCCACGAGGAGCTGCTGCCCTATCTGGTGCGGCGTCTGCTCGAGAACGGCGCCAACTCCTCCTTCGTCCATGCGTTGCTGGACGAGCGCGTTCCCGCCGCGACCGTCGCGGCCGATCCCATCCTCCAGGTCGAGGCCCACCCCGACCGTCACTCCAGAATTCCGGCGCCCAGGAACATGTACACCGACAGGCACAACTCCCTCGGCCGCGACTACAGCCGGCTCGAGGACCGCGAACGCCACGCCATGGCGCTGGAGCTGGTCGACCGCGAGAAGCTGACTTCCGGCCCGATCATCGGCGGCATGCTGCGCGCCGGGACCCATCCGCAGGACGTCACCAATCCGTTCGACCTGAACCAGGTCCTCGGCCACGTCTCGGAGGCCACCGAGGCCGAGATCGACATGGCCGCCGCGGCCGCCGCCAAGGCCCAGCTCGTCTGGGACCGCCAGGGCGGCGCCCGCCGGGCGCTGGTCCTCAACGCCATGGCCGACGCGCTCGAGGCAGACATGGATCGCCTCGTCGCCCTGCTGTCGCGCGAGGCCGGCAAGACCCTGAACGACGGCGTCGCCGAGGTGCGCGAGGCCGCCGACTTCTGCCGCTACTACGCCATGCTGGCCGAGCGCGACTTCGGCGGCCCGGAAACCCTTCAGGGCCCGGTCGGCGAAACCAACCAGCTGGTCCTGCACGGCCGCGGCGTCTTCGCCTGCATCAGCCCGTGGAATTTCCCGCTGGCCATCTTCACCGGCCAGATCGCCGCGGCCCTCGCCGCCGGCAACGCCGTCCTCGCCAAGCCCGCCGAACAGACCCCCCTGGTCGCGGCCGAGGCCGTGCGCCTGTTCCACAAGTCCGGCCTCCACCCCGACCTGCTGGCCCTGCTGCCCGGTCGCGGGGACACCGTCGGCGCGGCCCTGGTCAACCATCCGGGCGTCGACGGCGTCGCCTTCACCGGCGGCACCGACACCGCCGCCATGATCAACCGCTCGCTGGCCGCCCGGCCCGGCCCGATCATCCCCTTCATCGCCGAGACCGGCGGGCTGAACGGCATGTTCGTCGACACCACCGCCCTGCGCGAACAGGTCATCGACGACGTCATCCTGTCGGCCTTCGGCTCGGCCGGCCAGCGCTGCTCGGCCCTGCGCATGCTCTATGTGCCGAAGGACTCGGCCGACCAGCTGATCGAGGGCCTCAAGGGCGCCCTCGCCGCCCAGGTCGTCGGCGACCCCGCCGACCCCGGCACCGACATCGGCCCGGTCATCGACATGGACGCGCGCCAGATGCTTGAGAGCCACGTCAAGCGGCTGGCCCGCGAGGGCAAGATCATCGCCCGCGCCTCCCTGCCCGCCGGCTCCGAGCGCGGCGAGCTGTTCGCCCCGACCATCGCCGAGGTGAAGACGCCCGACTTCCTCGAGAAGGAGGTGTTCGGCCCGATCCTGCACATCTACCGCTACGACCCGGCCAAGCTGAAGGAGACGGCCGGCAAGCTGGCCGCCCGCGGCTTCGGCCTGACCCTGGGCGTCCACAGCCGCATCGAGGCCTTCGCCAGCGAGGTGATCCGTCTCGTCCCGGCCGGCAACGTCTACATCAACCGCTCGATCACCGGCGCGGTCGTCGGCGTCCAGCCCTTCGGCGGCGAGGGCCTCAGCGGCACCGGCCCCAAGGCCGGCGGCCCCTACAGCCTGATCCGCTACGCCTCCGAAAAGGCCATCAGCAACAACATCGCCGCCCAGGGCGGCGACCCGGCGCTGCTGAACCTTTAACGCCGCCTTGTCATCCCGGACGCCGCGCAGCGGCGATCCGGGACGCGCAGACGCAAAACGCCATCCGCCCGGAAGCGGCTTCGGCCGCTATCCGGGCGACAGGTCAGGACTGGCGCGACGGCCGCCTGGCTCCCGGACAATCGCAAGCGATTTCCGGGAGGTCGCGAAATGGGCCGCCCCGTCCCGGATCGCCGCTGCGCGTCGTCCGGGATGACAAGGCGCTACGCCCCCTCCCCCCGCGCTGCCTCCCGGAACAGCCACGCCGCCAGCAGCCAGCCCATCGAGAACACCCCGACGATGGCGAAGACGATGTGCTCATAGGCCAGGGCGACGAACCCCGTGCCGAACTGGGCCGCCGCGGTCACGGCCATGGCCAGCGCCATCCCCCTCGCCCGGAACCGGGCCAGAAACGCCCCGACGATGGCGATGGCGATGACCCCGAAGAAGATCTGGTTCAGGGGATTGTTCTCGTCGCCGATGATGCCGACGGCGAGGTTCGACCAGGTGATCAGGAAGCTGGTCCCCGCCGCCACCACCACCCCGGCGCGATAGGCCAGACTGCCCGACAGCCTCAGCCCGATCTCGCAGGCGCCGGCGGCGACGAGCAGCATCACGCCCCAGGCGATGAAGTCGAACGTCGTCCACGGCAGGTCCGTCAGCAGCTTCGCCACGAGCGGGATCAGCCAGGCGACCGTCGCCCCGCCCCACACCAGCAGCCTCAGCCACCGACCCAGCCGCGCGTCCCGCTCCACAGTCGTCATCGTCATCTCGCTCTCCCGTCGTCATCGACGCCCTGACACTGCCGGGCCCGGCCGTGAGCGGCATGAGCGAAAGGTGAGCAGTCGCTGAAAAGCGCCCCGCGCCGGCTCAGGCCTCCGCCCGCCCCGCCACATAGATGGTGCAGGTCGAGGCCCCGCCCGTGAGCGGATTGTCGAACGCGACCACCTCCGCCCGCGCCGCCGGGAACACCGCCGCCAGTACGGCCAGGAATTCGTCGTCCGGCCCCTCGTCCGACCACATGGCGAACACCCCGACCGCCGTCAGGCTCTCCCGCACCCGCCCCAGCCCCTCCGGCGTATAGAAGCGCGCATGGTCCGGGTGCAGCAGCTGGCGCGGCGAATGGTCGATGTCGAGCAACACCACGTCGTAGCGCTCGCCCTCCGCCCGCGGCGCGTCGAACCAGCCGAAGAAGTCCCCATGCGCCAGGGTGCAGCGCGGCTCCTGGCCCAGGCTGTCGCCGATCGGAACCAGCCCCGCCCGGTGCCATTCGATCACCGGCGCCAGGGCGTCTACCACCTCGACCGAGGCCACGCGCGGGTTCGCCAGCGCCGCCCGCGCCGTATAGCCGAGCCCCAGCCCCCCGACGAGCACCCGCAAGCCGTCGCCCCGCGCCGCCGCCAGGCCGCGCACCGCCAGCTCAATCTCCCCGACCGTGAACAGGCTCGACATCAGATGCTCGTCGCCGAGGATCACCTCGACCACGTCCTGATCGATGGCCGCCACCCAGCGGCGTCTCAGGATCAACGGCCCCATGTCGGTGAGGCGGTAGTCCAGTTCCTCGATCAGCCGGCCCATGTGGTCCTCCCCGCCTCGCCCACCCTGCGGGGGAACGGCGCCGGACGCCACCCCGACGGCGTTCGGTTCCATCCCGGAATCGTGAGGCCGCCCGCCGGAACGGGCGGCGGCCCGCTCCCGTTCATGCGGCTCCAACCTCAAGGAGAGCTTGAATGCAAACCCACGATGATCGCGCCGTGAAGGTCCTGAACAGCCTGATCGAAACCACCATGGACAGCGCCCACGGCTACCGCAGCGCCGCCGAGGGCGCCGACAATCCCGAATTCAAGACGATGTTCAGCGAGCGCGCCGGCAAGCGCGAGGAGCTGTGCCGCCGCCTGCAGCAGGAGGTCCGCACCTTCGGCGGCGAGCCCGAGGACGACCAGTCGCTGATGGGCCGCATCCACAACAAGTTCGCCGAGATGCGCGGCGACGTCATGGGCCGCGACGACAAGGGCGTCATCGACGAGGTCGAACGCGGCGAGGACGTCATCAAGGCCAAGTTCGAGAAGGCGGCCCAGGATGCCGACCTGCCCGAACCCGCCCGCCAGCTGGTCGCCACCGCCTACACCGAGGTCAAGGCCGATCACGACACGATCAGCCAGCTGAAACACCGGATGAACTGACGCCCGGCGACGTCGGCGAGGAGCGGGAGCGGCGTCGTTCCCGCGTCCTTGTCGACGCCGGCTCAGGTCAGGTCCCGGCGGCCCCGTGCCGGGGTTGTCTGCGCCCACACTCGCAGCAGTAGTATCCGCCGCGGCGCTCGACCCAAATGTACGTGTGCGCACAGAAGAGCTGTCGCAGAAACCTCAATACCTTGGACATTCTGGCCTCCACGGAAGAAATGGGAAGGCAGATCGGCGTTCTGTCAACAGTGTTCGCTTCTCAGGCTGCACGACGCCCGCAACGGGAAGGCCGTCAGCCGGTGAGCCGGTGCGCCTCGAGCACCCTCCGCACTTCGGCGATGTCGATGGCCTCGACCACCACCGGCCGCCCCGTCTCCGCATCGACGCTGCGCACCGTCACAGCCATCAGCAGCGAGTTGTAGATCGCCTCCTCGGTGGCCTCGATCACCGCCGCGAACAACGGCGACAGGGCGTCATTGCCCAGCTCCTCATAGGGCGCGAGGCCGCCCCGGCGCTCCGGCGTCCGCCGTACCGCCTCGGCCGTCGAGAAGGCCACGGCATAGTCGCCCGACCCGTTCGAGAAGGTCGATCCTGTTCGCGCTGCCCCCGCCATGGCCCGTCGCGCCAGCCGCGTCAGGTTGCGGTCCGACAGCGGCGCGTCGGTGGCGACGATGATCATGATCGAGCCGTCTGCGCTGCGGTCCTCGACCACCTCCCTCAGGTGATACTGGCCCAGCGCCCGCCCGACCGGCGCCCCGCCCATACTCAACACCCCGCCGTAGTTGCTCTGCACCAGCACGCCCACCGCATGGCCGCCCAGCCGCGCCGGCAGCACCCGCGAGCTCGTGCCGATCCCGCCCTTCCAGCCGAAGGCCACGGCGCCGGTCCCGGCCCCGACGCTGCCTTCCTCGACCGGCCCGCCGCGCGCCCGCGCGATCGCCTCGCGCACATGGGCCACGGTGACCGGCCGGGCGCGGATATCGTTCAGCCGCCCGTCATTGGTCTCGCCGACCACCGCATTGACCGAGCGCACCGCCTCGTTGCCCGGCTGCTCCAGCGTCCAGCCGATCAGCGCTTCCGCCGCCGTCGGCACGGCCAGGGTGTTGGTCAGCACCACCGGCGTCTCGATCTCGCCCAGCTCCACCAGCTGCGTCCCGCCGGCGAACTTGCCGAAGCCGTTGGCCACCGCCAGCCCCGCCGGGACCTTGTCCTGGAACAGATGGCCCCCGTGCGGCAGGATCGCCGTCACCCCGGTGCGCACGCTTTCGCCCTCGATCAGGGTCGTGTGCCCGACCCGCACCCCCGCGACATCGGTGATGGCGTTCAGAGCCCCCGGCAGCAGCACCCCCGGCGCCAGCC
>NZ_JAVHLH010000051.1 GCF_031082345.1 Brevundimonas sp.
CCAGACCGTTCTCGACGCGCTGTCCTTCGCGGGCGATCAGACTGTCCAGCGCCCGGTCGATGCGCGACATCAGCATATTGCCCTGCCCCTCGGTCAGCGGCCCGCGCGTCCGCGCCTCGCGCCAGTCGGCCAGGGCGATGACCAGCATGCGCGGAAGCGGATGGGCGGGATCGGGTCCGGCCTGGGCGGCGATCTCTTCCAGCGAACGGCCCGAGCCGACGGCCTTTTCGAAGGCCGTGGCCTGACGGTTCATCGCGGCGAACCTGAAGGCCTTGTCGATGATCACGGCCCACGACCACAGCGAGGCGACCACCAGACCGATCATGACGGCCTTGACGACCGGATCGGCCGCCAGGAACAGGGCCACGGGGTTCAGCATCATCGAGGCTTCGGCGGGGGGAGTCATTCGGTCGTCCTCTTTCGTCCGTGCGTCCTGTGCATCGGACGGGCGTGGCGGATGTGTGGCGATTCAGCCCGATCTAGCGAGGTCTGCCCCAACCGTCACCTTACTGCACGTGACAGGTTCGCAATGTGATCAGGGTTCGCCCGTCAGCCACGGCCCGACTTTCTCCACCAGACCCTTCGTCGGACGGCGCGGTCGGCCGTCCAGGTGGATGCAGACCACCTCGACATCGGCCGTGCACAGATCGTCGGCGCCGCGCGCGATGGTCTGGGAGATCAGCAGCCGGGGCCCCTTGATGGCGTCGTAGCGGGTGCGGACGACCAGTTCCTCGTCGATCCGGGCGGGCTTGAGGAAGGTCAGCGACATCTTCGAGACGACGAAGGCCATCGGCTGGTCGCCATCCAGCAGCTCGGCGTGGCCGATGCCCATCAGGCGCAGGGCGTCCGAACGGCCACGCTCGAAATAGCGGACGTAGTTGCCGTGATAGACCAGGCCGGTGAAGTCGGTGTCCTCGTAATAGACGCGGACCGGCAGGCGGTGCTCGCGGCCCTCGAAGCGGCCGGCGGTGGGGCGGTCGGTCATCGGCGGGCCCCTCCCCCGACGTTGGGCGCGCGGGTCAGGAAGCCGGGGCAGACGTCGCGCAGCATCTCGTCGAACTCGGCCTTCAGCGGATCGGTCTCCAGCAGGATGCGGTTGGGCCGCGAGATGAAGACGACCAGCCGGCCCTGCTGATCGGAGACGTAGCCGCAGATCGCCCGGCGCCGGCCGGTCTCGGTGTAGCGGACAACGGCGTCCGGGCCGATGTGCTCGCTGAGCTGGGCGCGCGCGCGGTCCGCGGCCGAGGGCTCGCCGCCGCCGAGGCCGCCGTCGCGGGTGACGAGCCAGAGCAGCAGGACGCCGAGGATCAAGACCGCGGCGCCCAGCACCGCGATCAACCGTTCGACCCTGACCTTGCGTGGCGCCATGCCCCCTCCGTTCGGGGCGGAGCATGACGGGGTTCGCCCGCGCCGTGAAGGGTCACTTGCCCCCGAACAGGCCGCCCTGTTCCGGCGTCCGCGGCGGTTCGGTGAGGCCGAGGTGGGCGTAGGCGCGGGCGCAGGCCATGCGGCCGCGGGGCGTGCGCTGGATGAAGCCCTGCTGCAGCAGATAGGGCTCGATGACGTCCTCGACCGCGTCGCGGGCCTCGGCGATGGCGGCGGCGAGAGTGTCCATGCCGACCGGGCCGCCGCCGTAGTTCTCGATCAGGGCCTTGAGGAAGCGGCGGTCGTTGGCGTCGAGCCCGGCCTCGTCGATCTCGAGCCGGCTGAGGGCGCGGGCGGCGGCGAGGCGGTCGATGGAGGTCGCGCCGTCGGCGCTGGCGAAGTCGCGCACCCGGCGCAGCAGCCGGCCGGCGACGCGGGGCGTGCCGCGCGAGCGCGAGGCGATCTCGCGGGCGCCGTCCTCGGCGATCGGGGCGCCCATCTTGCGGGCCGCGCCCATGATGACCTTCACCAGTTCGTCAGGGGTGTAGAATTCGAGCCTGAGCGGAATGCCGAAGCGGTCGCGCAGGGGCGTGGCCAGCAGGCCGGCGCGGGTGGTGGCGCCGACGAGGGTGAAGGGAGCCAGGTCGATGCGCACTGATCGGGCCGAGGGCCCTTCGCCGATGATCAGGTCGAGGACGTGGTCCTCCATGGCCGGATAGAGGATCTCCTCGACCGCCGGGGCGAGGCGGTGGATCTCGTCGATGAACAGGACGTCGCGCGGTTCGAGATTGGTCAGGATGGCGGCGAGGTCGCCGGCCTTGGCGAGGATCGGGCCGGAGGTGGCGCGAAAGCCGACGCCGAGCTCGCGCGAGACGATCTGGGCCAGGGTGGTCTTGCCCAGCCCCGGCGGGCCGAACAGCAGGACGTGGTCCAGCGCCTCGTTGCGGCCGCGGGCGGCCTCGATGAAGACCCTGAGATTGCCCTTGGCCTGCTCCTGGCCGACGAACTCGGACAGGGTCTGGGGCCGCAGGGCGCGGTCGTAGGTTTCGCCGGGGGCGGGCGACGGGTCCACCAGCCTGTCCTCAGTCATGCTCATACCCGCCCTTCCCGGCAAAGCCGGGGATCGGAAGGTTCATCACAACGGACACGACGAAAGGCACAAAGGCCACAACGGGGTCCGAGCCTGGCGCAAGCCACGTCGTGTCCGTCGTGAATCCATTGTGGTCGTTGTGATGAACCTGCTTCGCAGGTTGGAAGATCGTGATCACCGCCCCAGCTCCTGCAGGGCGGCGCGGATCACCGCCGACAGGTCGGCGTCGTCGCCGAGGCGGATCAGGGCCTGGTCGACGGCGCGGCGGGCGTTGACCTCGGCGACGCCGAGGCCGAGCAGGGCCGAAACGGCCTCGCCGGTCACGCTGGGGACCGGGGGCGCGGCCTCGGCGTGGACGCCCGGGGCGGAGGGGGTGAAGGAGACCTCGCCGAGCGGCTTGCCCTTCAGTTCGGTGACGATGCGCAGGGCCAGTTTGGGGCCGACGCCGTTGGCGCGGGCCACCGCCGCCTTGTCCTCGCGCGCCACCGCCGCCGCCAACTCGCCGGGGGGCAGGACGTCGAGCACCGACAGGGCGGCCTTGGGGCCGACGCCCTGGATGCCGTTGAGGGTCAGGAAGGCCCGGCGCTCGTCGCGCGACAGGAAGCCGTAGAGACGCGGGCCGCTCTCGGCGTTGAAGGTGGATTCGATCTGCAGGGTCGTCTCGTCTCCCGGGGCGGGCAGGCGCTGCAGGGTGCGGGCGCCGCAGAAGACCACATAGCCGACGCCGGCGCAGTCGATCAGGCAGTGGTCAGGCTCGACCTCGGCCAGCACGCCTCTGAGCCGGCCGATCATGCGGCGCCCGCCAGCAGGGCCCGCTTGCGCAGCTGGGCGTGGGTGATGGCGACGGCGAGAGCGTCGGCGGCGTCGGCCTTCACGTCGCCGGCGGTGGGCAGGAGGCGCTTCACCATGAAGGCGATCTGGGTCTTGTCGGCGTGACCGGCCCCGACCACCGCCTTCTTGATCAGGTTGGGCGAATATTCGGCGACGCTGAGGCCATGCCGGGCCGGGGCCAGCATGACGGCGGCGCGGGCGTGGCCGAGCTTGAGGGTCGAGGCCGGGTTCATGTTGACGAAGACCTCCTCGATCGCCGCCTCGTCACAGTCGTATTCGGCGCAGACCGCGCCGACCGCCTCAAGCAGATGCAACAGTCGCTCGCTGAAGGGGGCGGTCTCGGGCGGAGCCACGACGCCGTGGGCGATCCAGCGCAGGCGCGAGCCCTCGGCCGCCACCACGCCCCATCCGGTGCGGCGCAGGCCGGGGTCGAGACCGAGAATCCGAGTCGCTTCGTTCGTCATTCGTTCCAGTCATGCCCCAAAGAGGGTTAGCGGACAATGACCGGCGTGCGCGCGACCCTATTCGGTGGTCTTGCCGTCGAAATGCTCTTCGTGGGCGTCGGCCTCGGCCTTGGTCTTGTGGACCACGCCGTCGCGGTGCTCGGGCGGGCCGTAGAGGGTGTAAAGCATCAGCGGGGCGTCGCCGGTGTTGACGACGTTGTGCCGGGCGCCGGCGGGAACGATGATGGCGTCGTCGTCCTTGACCGGCGTGCGCTTGCCGTCGATCAGCACCTCGCCCGAGCCGCTCTCGATGCGGAAGAACTGGTCGCGATCCTCGTGGACCTCGGCCCCGATCTCGTCGCCCGGCTGAAGGGTCATCAGCACCAGCTGGAGGTATTTGCCGGTGTAGAGCACGCGCCGGAAGTCGGTGTTCTCGACGGTGAGCTTTTCGATATCGGCGACAAAGCCTTGCATGGCGGTCCTTCCTGAGTCCGGGGAGACCCGGGAGATTGGGCCGCGGGGCCGGCGGTTCAAGTCGCCGGCGGCCGTCTATTCGTCGCGGGGCAGGACCGAGAAGCCGGCCAGGCCCGTCTGGGCGCCCAGCTGTGAGACCAGTCCGTCGGCGTCGATCGGCATCGGCCCCTTCACCTTCAGCTGGTGCTCGTGGATCAGACGGTCGGGACTCACCACATGGCCGATCCGCACCGCCCTCAAGCCCCGGGCGCGCAGCAGCTCGCGCAGGGCTGTCTCGCTGGGCGCCGCGCCCTGTTCCCAGCGCAACACCACGTCCATGGCGCCGATGTGCGGCAGCCGGGCGTCGAGCAGGCGCAGCAGGGCCAGCACCGCCAGGGTCGCGCCGGCGCCCATCAGCGCCAGGTCCAGCATGCCGACGCCGATCAGGACGCCAATGGCCGAGGTGACCCACAGCGACGCCGCCGTGGTCATGCCGTGCACCGAAAAGCCCTCGCGGAAGATGACCCCGGCGCAGAGGAAGCCGATGCCGGTCAGCAGGCCGTGCGACATCCGGGTCGGGTCGATCACCACCGTCTGGTCCGGCAGGGGGACGAAGGACCAGGTCGACTGGTTCATGGCCGCGAGCATCAGCAGACAGCTGGTCAGGCAGACGAGGATGTGGGTCCGGAACCCCGCCGGATGCCCGTGATGGGTCCGCTCGACACCGATCAGCCCGCCCGCCGTCATGGCCGCGAGCACCGGCCAGACCAGATCCCAGTTTATCAAGACACGCTCCGCAAACTGACGACCCGACAGCCTAGGCCCGTCCCCGCGGCCCGGGCAAGCGGTCCTCAGTCCTCCCGCGGGTCGAGCCGGTAGCCGGTCACGCCCTCGACGGCCCGGAGCCGGGCCGCCAGCGCCTTGAGGCCGTCGTGGCCCACGGCCTTGAGCCGGAAGGTCCGTCGGACGGACCCGCCGCCGTCGACCAGTTCGTGCCGGTCGCCGCCGGGCGACCAGCCGATGTCGCCGAGGGCGGCCTCGACCGCATCTTCGGCGGCCGGGTCCTCCCGCCGCCACACCACCTCGGCGTCGACGACGGCATGCTGCGGCAGCCGTCGGCTGACCAGCCTCAGCGCGGCGAGGATGAGCATGGTCAGCACCGTTCCGGTCGCCGCGAGCCAGAACAGTCCGGCCCCGAACAGCAGGCCGATGGCCGCCGTGATCCACAGCGAGGCGGCTGTGGTCAGGCCGTGGATCGAGAAGCCGGAGCGGAAGATCACGCCCGCGCAAAGGAAGCCGATGCCGGTCAGCACGCCGTGCGCCATCCGCGTCGGATCGGCGACGATGGCCGTTCCGGCCAGGGCGTCGAATCGCCATGAGCCCTGGGACACGGCCGCCTCCATCAGAAGGGCAGACGCCAGACAGACGAGGATGTGGGTGCGAAAGCCCGCCGACCGGCCGCGCCATTCACGCTCGAAGCCGATCAGACCGCCGGCGAGCATGGCGGCGAGCAGCGGCAGGGCGAAATCGGGAAGGTCGCTCAGGTCCATGCCCGGCAACGGCGGGGCCGAGGCGAGGGTTCCTGCCCCGCGCCCCGGTCGGGAGCGCCGGTGTCGGGAACCGTACGTTCGCCACCGGGTTATTTCCGCCGCGGCCAGAGACCGGCCGCAGCTTGCCGGAGGCCCGCTCATGGGTCGCTCCATCGAACGCCGCCTGTCAGCCGAGGCCTACGACCAGCTCCGGGCCGAGGTGCTGCGCGCCGCCGTCGAGCTGTCGGAAGATCAGCTGCTGGACCTGACCGACGCCCTGCACGGAGTCATCCGGTTGCGCCGGCCGGGCCGTCCGCTGCGCAATCCGGACGGCTGGGTCACCGACGAGCTGCGCAGCTTCGCCTGAACCGGGCGTCAGGGCTCCGGCGCCATCCTGAAATGAACGGTGTAGGCGATCCTGCTGTCCGTCCTGAAACCGTCGATGCTGTAGGGCTCGACGCGCGCGTCGCGGGCCGCGTCCAGGGCGGCCTCGGCGAAGCCGGCGCCGGACGGGCTTTCGCGCAGCACCTCGCAGGCGCCGAGCTCTCCGGAGGCGAGCGCCTCGCAGACCAGCTGAACCTCGCCCCGCTCGATGCCGCGGCTCTGGGCCAGCGCCGGGAACAGCGGCGCGGGGAGACGGGTCCATTTGGGCAGGGTCACTCCCGGGAGGTCCGGGTCGCGGGTCGCGGCGGGCTCCCCGGAGGGCGGGAGATCCCCGGCCGGCGGTTCCGGGGCGGGCGCGACCGGGATCAGGACCTCCAGGTCGACGGAATCGTCCTCGAAGGCGATCTCGGGGAAGGTGAAGGCGGCGTTGGACAGATACCAGGCGATGGCCGCCGCGAGGCCGATCAGGGCCGCGATGACCAGCGCCCAGACCGCGGCGTCAAGACCGCGTCCGGGCCGCCCGCCCGATGTCTCTGGCCCGCCGGTGGCCATCTAGCCCGCGTATTTCGCCAGGTCCTCGTCCGAGATGTCCTCGTTCGAATAGACGTTCTGCACATCGTCCTCGGCGTCCAGCGCATCCAGCAGCTTCATCAGCGTGCCGACCGCCTCGCCGGTGACGGGGACTTCCGACTGCGGTTTCCACACCAGCGCCGTCGATTTCGGGTCGCCCAGCACTTTCGACATGGCGTCGGCGACCTCGTTGAGGTCCTCGAACTTCGTCCAGATGGTGTGGCCCGGGGCGTCCTCGTAGATGTCAGGCTTGACCAGATCGCTCTCGACGTCGTCGGCGCCGGCCTCGATGGCGGCCTCCATGACCTGGTCCTCGGTGCCGGCCTCGGCCGGATAGATGATCTGACCGACCCGGTCCCACATGAAGGCGACCGAGTTCATCTCGCCCAGGGCCCCGCCGTTCTTGGAGAAGGCGGCGCGGATGTTCGAGCCGGCGCGATTGCGGTTGTCGGTCAGGGCCTCGACGATGATGCCGACGCCGCCGGGGCCGCGACCCTCGTAGCGGATCTCTTCCATCGTGTCGGCGTCGCCGGACGAGGCCTTGTTGATCGCCCGCTGGATGACGTCCTTGGGCAGGCTTTCGGCCTTGGCGTTGTTCACCGCCAGACGCAGGCGCGGGTTCATGGCCGGGTCGGGCATGCCCGACTTGGCGGCGACGGTGATGTCGCGTGAGAGCTTGGAGAACAGCTTGGACCGCTGCGCATCGGCGCGGCCCTTGCGGTGCATGATGTTCTTGAATTTGGAATGGCCGGCCATGAGGATCTCTTGAGTGCGCTATCGCTCGCGACACGGTCGCTCGCTGCTTGAGCGCGGTCGCGGTTCGTCGGCGCGCCGTCTAGCCGATGCGACGGCGGCTGTCACGGGACAGGAACCGCCGACCTCGCCGGGCATTTCCGGTCAGACCCCGCCGGAGCCCGACATGACCGCCCAGGACGCCTTCTACGACGCCGAACTGTATGCCGACGACGACCTCGACGAGGCCGACATCGTCGAATGGTACGAGGCCCGCCCCGTCACCGTGCCCGCCGCCGTGGCCACCGGCGCCATCATCGGCGCCTTCGCGCTGGGGGTGCTGACCGCCGTCGGCGCCTTGGCGCTGATGGGGCGGCTGGACGACTAGACCTGCGGGCGGGGGCGCACCCACAGCTTCTGCTTGGCCAGGTCGAAGGTCAGCAGCATCCGGGCCATGGTCGGCTCGCCGATGTTGCCGTCGATGATCATGTTCGGCCGAATCGTCGGATCCGCCTCGACGGTCGCGCGCCGGTCGCCCGCGCCGAGGCCCAGTCGGAAGGGTTGAGCCGGCCCGGTCTCCGGAACGCCCATCGCCGCCGCCGCGTGCGGGGCCAGCAGCAGCGGCGGCACCCCGCCTGAGTCCAGTTGCAGCCACAGATCGCCGGCGTCCGTCTGGACCAGGGCAAGCACCGTGAGGCTGTAGCCGCCGGCCTGGCGGGCGAAATGCACCGGCACCTCCACCGCGCCGTCGATCCGCGCGGCCAGGCTGTCCGGCGTCTCGAGAACGATCCGGCGCGCGGCGAGATCGAGGGTGAACGGCTGGTCGGCGAAGGCGTCCAGCGACAGGATGCCGTCGACCGGCCCCTCGGGCGGGAGCATGGCCTTGAGGTCGAACACCCCGGCCGCCGGGGAAGTGAGGCTGACGCCGTCCCCGAGATCGAAGACGACGTCGTCGCAGCGCGGTCCGTCGAGACGTTCGCCCGACAGGCGGAATCCGGACACGTTGCCCCAGGGCGTGCAGCCGATCCGCTCGGCGAACTCGACGGTCACCACGCTGACGCCGCCGCCGGTGTCGAACAGGAAGGTCCCGGTCTGACCGGCCACCGTCGCCTCCACCGTGTGGAGGATGCCCAGATAGTCCGAGAGCGGAATTTCCGGCCCTGTCCGGGACTGCGCCGAGACAGGGCCGCTCGCCAGGGCCGCCAGGATACCGGCCGTCATCATCGCCGCACGCCGCATCATTCATCTCCGTTCGAGGAATGGCGGCAAGCTGCACAGTTGGGGACGAAGGGGGTAGTTACTTCGCGGCAATGGTGATGTCGGATCGGGGGCCGGCCGTCAGGCGCGCAGCGACTCCAGAAACCCCCGCATCCTGTCGTCAACCGGCACCGGCCGCTTGGTGTCGCGGTCGACATAGACGTGGACGAAATGGCCGACGGCGGCCGCCTCTTCCTCGTTGTTGCGGAACAGGCCGATCTCGTAGCGGACCGATGACGTTCCGACGTGGGCGACGCGGACGCCGGCCTGGATCTCGTCGGGGAAGGCGGTCGGCGAGAAATAGCGGCAGCCGGTTTCCGCCACCAGGCCGATGACCTTGCCGTGGTGGATGTCGAGCAGGCCGTTGACCACCAGCAGCCGGTTCACCGCCGTGTCGAACCACGAGTAGTAGACGACATTGTTGACGTGGCCGTAGACGTCGTTGTCCATCCACCGCGTGGAGATGGCCTGGAAGCGGCGGTAGTCGGTCCGTTTGGTTCGCTCGATCGTCCCGGTCACGCACGTTCTCCCCTAATGTGGCGCTATCGCTCGCGACGCGTTCCCGATTTCGCGGGAATGACGAAGCTCGCTGCTTGAGCGCGTCTGGTGCGCGCTTCATCGATCAGCCTTGGGCTTGGCGGACGCGGCGTCAAGCGCCTAGCGTCCCTCACATGAAGACCATCGCCGCCGTCCTCAGAGCCATGGGCGCCGCCCGCCCCTATGCCGACAGCCGGCCCCTGTCGCTGGAGACGGTGGCGCTCGATCCGCCCGGCGCGGGCGAGGTGCTGGTCGCCATCAAGGCCGCCGGCCTGTGCCATTCGGACCTCAGCGTCATCAACGGCGACCGGCCGCGGCCGATGCCGATGGCCCTGGGGCATGAGGCGGCCGGGGTGGTCGAGGCCTTGGGGCCCGACGTTGGCGACCTGGCCGTCGGCGATCACGTGGTCATGGTCTTCATGCCCAGCTGCGGCCACTGCGATCCCTGCGCCGGAGGGCGGCCGGCCCTGTGCGAACCGGGGGCCGCGGCCAACGGCAAGGGCGAGCTGCTGGGCGGCGGGGTGCGCCTGCACGACGGGTCCGGAGACCTGCATCATCACCTCGGCTGTTCGGCGTTTGCGAGTCACGCCGTGGTGTCGCGCCGGTCGCTGGTGAAGATCGATGCGGACCTGCCGTTCGAACAGGCGGCGCTGTTCGGCTGCGCGGTGCTGACCGGGGTCGGCGCAGTGGTGAATACGGCCGGGGTCCGGGCGGGGCAGAGCGTCGTGGTGGTCGGCCTCGGCGGAGTCGGGCTGTCGTCGGTGCTCGGGGCGCTGGCCAGCGGGGCGTCGCCGGTGGTGGCCGTGGATCTGAGCGAGGACAAGCTGGCCCTCGCCCGGTCCCTGGGGCCCGTGCGCACCGTCAACGCCGGCGACGCCGACGCCGTGGATCAGGTCCGGGCCCTGACCGGGGGCGGGGCCGACTTCGTCTTCGAGATGGCCGGCAGCGTGCGGGCGCTGGAGGCGGCGTGGCGGATGACGCGGCGCGGCGGGACCACGGTCACCGCCGGCCTGCCGCCGCCCGAGGCCGCGCTGGCAGTCAATGTGGTGCAGCTGGTGGCCGAGGAGCGGACGCTGAAGGGGTCGTACATCGGCACCTGCGTGCCCAGCCGCGACATCCCCCGCTATGTGGCCCTGTTCCGCGAGGGACGGCTGCCGGTGGATCGGCTGCTGACCGGGACCATTCCGCTGGCGGACATCAACGCGGCCTTCGACGCCCTGGCCGATGGAGAGGCCGTGCGCACGGTGGTGACCTTCCCGTAAGGCCAAGCTAGAACCCGGTTTTCGAATGTCCGGGGAGAGACCGCCATGGCCACCGAACTCTACGACCTCACCGTCCCGGTCTTCACCCGCGCGCTGAAGGCGCTGTCGGGCCTGCTCGACAAGGCCGTCGCCCATGCCGGAGAGGCGGGGGCCGAGGCGATGCTGTCGAACCGGCTGATCGAGGACATGCACCCGCTGTCGAAACAGGTTCAGATCGCCTGCGACTCGGCCAAGCTGTGCGTCGCCCGGCTGTCCGGCGCCGAGGCCCCGGTGCACGAGGACACGGAGACCACGGTGGCCGAGCTGAAAGCCCGCATCGCCGCCACCCTAGACTACATCGCCTCGGTCCCGCGCGAGGCGATCGACGGGCAGGAAGACCGCGACGTCGTGCTGAAATTCCCGGCGGGGAGTGGCCGTTCAAGGGGCAGGCCTATGTGACCGGCTTCGCCCTGCCGAACTTCTTCTTCCACCTGACCACCGCCTACGGCCTGCTGCGCCAGGCCGGCGTGCCGCTGGGCAAGCGGGACTTCATGGGCGCCCCGCAGTAGCCGGGGCGGGGGTGGACCCCGTCCGCGCAACGCTGCTACCCCTTCGGCATGGAAACCGGCGCCCTCATCACCATCGGCCTCTATTTCGTCCTGATGCTCGGCATCGGGGTCTATGCGTGGAGGAAGTCCACCAGCGACGTGTCCGGCTATATGCTGGGCGGGCGGCAGCTGGGGCCGGCGGTGACGGCGCTGTCGGCGGGCGCCTCGGACATGAGCGGCTGGCTGATGATGGGCCTGCCCGGGGCCATGTTCCTGAGCGGCCTGTCGGCGGCGTGGATCGGCTTCGGCCTCGTGGTCGGGGCGTATCTGAACTACCTGATCGTGGCCCCCAGACTGCGCGTCTATACCGAGGTGGCCAGCGACGCGATCACCATCCCCGACTATCTCGGCAAGCGGTTCGCGGACCGGTCGTACATGCTGCGGGTCATCTCCTCCCTCGTCATCGTCGTCTTTTTCACGCTCTACACCGCCAGCGGGCTGGTGGCGGGGGGCAAGCTGTTCGACAGCGCCTTCGGCCTCGACTACGGCCTCGGCCTGTGGATCACCGCCGGGGTGGTGCTGGCCTACACCCTGTTCGGGGGCTTCCTCGCGGTCAGCCTGACCGACTTCGTGCAGGGCTGCATCATGTTCCTGGCGCTCGTGCTCGTCCCCGTGGTGGCCATGATCCAGGTCGGCGGCCCGGCCGAGACCGCGGAGATCATCCGCACCGTCGACCCGGCCCGGTTCGACCTGCTGGCCGGGACCAGCGCCATCGGCATCGTCTCGGCCCTCGCGTGGGGTCTCGGCTATTTCGGCCAGCCGCACATCATCGTCCGCTTCATGGCCCTGCGCTCCGTCAGGGACGTGCCGGCGGCGCGGCGCATCGGCATGAGCTGGATGATCGTCTCCCTGCTGGGCGCCCTCGGCACCGGCCTGACCGGCCTGGCCTACGCCACCGCCAACGGCCTGTCGGTCGCCGACCCCGAGACCATCTTCATCATCCTGTCCGACGTGCTGTTCGACCCGCTGATCTCGGGCTTCCTGCTGGCCGCCATCCTCGCGGCGATCATGAGCACCATCTCGTCGCAGCTGCTGGTGTCGTCCTCCTCCCTGACCGAAGACTTCTACGGCCTGTTCGTGCGCCGCAGCGCGTCGCAGAAGGAGCTCGTCCTCGTCGGCCGGATCGCCGTGCTGGCCGTGGCCCTCGCCGCCATCGGGCTGGCGTACGATCCCGAAAACAACGTCCTCGGCCTGGTGGCCAACGCCTGGGCCGGCTTCGGCGCCGCCTTCGGGCCGCTGATCATCCTGTCGCTGACGTGGAAGCGGATGACGCGCAACGGCGCCCTCGCCGGCATGATCGTCGGCGCCGCCGTGGTGCTGTTCTGGATCTTCGCCCCGGTCCTGCCCTCGGGCGCGGCCCTGACCACGGTGCTGTACGAGATGGTCCCGGGCTTCATCCTCAGCTTCCTCGCCATCGTCGGCGTCAGCCTGATGGGCAGGGCCCCGACCGGAGAGGTGGCCGAGACCTTCGAGCGGGTGCGGGTCAAGCTGGACGAGGCGAAGCGGCCGGCGACGGCGCCGGGGACCTGACCATGACCCTGCGCCGCCTCGCCGACCTGCCCGGCGTCAACGATCTGGAGCTGAAGGCGCTGATGAAGCCGCGCCTCGCCGACCCGGACGAGGCCCACGCCCACCCGGAGGTCGACGAGGTCGCCCGCGCCGCCTTCGGCCTGACGCTGGACGAGGCCGAGGCGACTCCCCTGCCCGCCGACTGGCCCGAGGCCCTGCGCGACCTGCATCGCCGCAGCCCCGCAGACCTGGTCGAGGCCTTCGAGGCCGAGGGCTGGGACGTCACCGACAAGCGGCGCAAGCCGCTGCGCATCCTGCCCCTGCTCGCCCTGCCGCTGGCCCTGGCCGCCCGCGGCGTGGCGGGCCAGCTGCCCTTCCTGGCCGAGCCGGACCATCCGACGACCGACTGGGGCGCGAATCTGAAGGCCGAGGCGGGGCGGTTCAGGAAGCGGTGAGGGCGGAGGCGGCCCGCTGTTTCGCCAGCTCGATGAAGTCCCTGAGGGTAAACAGCCATTCCCGCTGCTCTGCGCGGTAGCTATCCTGGATCGGCTCCGGAACGACGAGTTGCAGCCCTGCGGATCGCATCTCATCGGTCTGATTGAGCGAGATGCCGGGCTCCAGCGTCACCAAGTGCTTACTCGGGACCTTGGCGCCCTCCGAAAGCACCTGTCGCCAGCGGTCCTTGCAGGTCGACTTTGCGCCGAGGAGAAGCAGCCGGTCGGGGTCGAAAGCTGCGTCGCGATAGGCTTCCGCCCCGGGAAAGAGGAAATCCGGTTTCTTGTTTCCTTCGGTCCTTCCCCCCCGATCGAACCTCAATCCGTGCGCCTCGAAGACGCTGGCGAGGTGATGTTCCAGCGAGTGGCCGGCCCTGGATTTGCGCCTGTTTTGAACGCTCAGAGAG
>NZ_JAVHLH010000052.1 GCF_031082345.1 Brevundimonas sp.
GATCACCAGCAGGCTCAGGCAGATGTACGGCAGCAGGTGCAGGCCGTCAGCGGCCCACAGCAACGTCGGGATCCAGATGGCGCTCGTCGCCGCGGGTCTGTCGGGCGGGCTGACCGGACCGCTGGCCGGGTTCATCTTCCTGCCGCTGACGGCCGGTCTGGCGCTGGGCGGCGTGAGGCCGGTGCAGGCGGGGGCGCTCGGCGTCGGCCTGGCGGCGCTGGCGGGCCTGTTTTCGGCCTGGCTGACCGGGGCGGGGCCGCACCTGCCGACGCTGGCGGCGATCTCGGCCGTGATGACGGCGGGCGCGGCGGCCCTGGCCGTGCGGCTGTCGTGGCGGCAGAACGAGGCGCGGCTGAACGCGGCCGAGAGCGAGGCCGGCAAGGTCGAGCGCCTGCTGGCGGCCCAGCCGGGGCTGACCCTGGTGCTGGAGCGCTCGGGCCGGGTGCTGGCGGCCTATGGCGCGCCGCCGCCGGCCCTGCCGGTCGATCCCCTGTTCGAGCACGGGCTGATCGCGGCGGTGCACGCCCCTGACCGGCCCCGCCTGATGGCCGCCATCGACCGCGCCCTGCAGGGTCACGACGCGGCGGCGACCTTCGCGCCCCGGCTGGCGCTGGACCGGCGGGTGCGGCTGATCCTGCGGCGGCTGGACGATCCGGTCCACGCGGCGCCGCGCCTGATCGGCCAGGCCTTCGACGGCACCGGGCAGTATGCGCGCGAACTGGAGCTGGAGACGGCGCGGATCGAGGCCGAGGCGCGCGAAGCCGGCAAGAGCCGCTTCCTCGCCAATATGAGCCACGAGCTGCGGACGCCGCTGAACGCGGTGCTGGGCTTTTCGGACATCATGCGTCAGCGGCTGTTCGGGCCGATGCCGGACCGCTACGCCGCCTATGTCGACAACATCCACGAGGCCGGCGGCCACCTGCTGGAGCTGATCAACGACGTGCTGGACGTGTCGAAGATCGAGGCCGAGCGCTATGTGCTGACGCTGGAGCGGTTCGACGCCCGCGAGTTGGTGTCGGCCGCCATCGCCCTGGTGCGGGTCACGGCCGAGGACAAGGGCGTCATCCTGACCGCCATGCTGCCGTCCGAGCCGGTCGACGTGTCGGCCGACAAGCGGGCGGTCAAGCAGATCGCGCTGAACCTGCTGTCCAATGCGGTGAAGTTCACGCCGACAGGGGGGACGGTCACGGTCACCGTCGAGGCGGTCGGGCCCTATCTGGAGATCGTGGTGGCCGACACCGGCGTCGGCATCGCCCCGGAGGACGTGCGGCGGCTGGGCCGTCCGTTCGAGCAGGCCGGGGCCATCGAGCAGCGCCGGCAGGGCACCGGCCTGGGCCTGTCGCTGGTGCGCGCCTTCGCCGAACTGCACGGCGGCCGGATGAGCATCGACAGCACCCTCGGCGAAGGCACGGCGGTGACAGTGCGGCTGCCGGTGGCGCAGGTGACGCGCGCCGCGCCGGAGGGCGGGGCGGAGATCATCCCCCTGCCGGTCGCCGGCGGGAAATAGCGGCGGGGCGTTTTGCAGGGCGGCGCCCGACCCGCAGCAACCAGCGACAGGCATTTCGTGTGTAGTCGTGTGTATTGAACTTGCGGCGCAGGCATGCGTGTGTATAACTACACACATGAAGAGCGGCGACGTGATCGGTGTGCTGGAAGCGGATGGTTGGACTCGCGTGGCCCAGAAGGGGTCCCACGTTCAGTTCAAACATCCGACCAAACCCGGACGGGTCACCGTCCCGCACCCCAAGAGGGACCTGCAAATCGGGACCCTCAAGAGTATCGAGCGTCAGTCTGGCCTCAAGCTTCGTTGAGGTCGGATGCAAGGAGTCCGAATGTCCACTGTCATCTACGTAGCTATCGTCGAGGGAGACCAAGATCGGGGCTATAGCGCCTTCTTTCCGGATCTGCCCGGGTGCGTGACCGCTGCTGAGACGATGGTCGAGCTTCCATCAGCAGCGCGGGATGCGTTGAGCCTGCACCTTCAGGGCATGGCCGAAGATGGTGACGCCTTTCCCGAGCCCACGGCCCTCGAAGCCATCAAGGCTGATGCCGAAGTGAAGGAGGTCGGCCGCATCCTGGTTGACACCGAGGTCGAGGACGCCCCGGTTCGGGTCAACATCTCGATCGGCGCTCAATTTCTGAAGCGGGTCGATGTCGCGGCCGAGGCCCGTGGAATGTCGCGTTCGGGGTTTTTGGTGGAAGCGGCGAGGGCGGCGCTTGAGTCCCGCAACAGCGCGCTCACCATCGCCGAGCGGTGGGATCAGCTCACTCATGCTGTGGGTGCTGCCGGGGGCGCCGTTCCGGGACAGTATGCCGACGAGTACCTGGCGTTCCTGAGGTATGCGGGCGTCGCCAACCCGGACAACTATTCTCCGGGGAAGGTTGCTGGTCCGGTGCTCGAGACTTTGGAATTCGCGCCCGGTATCGATCGGTTGGTTTCCAGTACGGCCCTGGAGCGCGGCCTGCATGCCGCCGGGGGCCAGACCGTCAAGGTGCCTCGTACGTTCAAAGCCAAGCTTCTTTCGAACAAGGGCCGCTGAGACTACCGCGGCGCCGACTCAGCTTCCCGAGCTTCTGCCTCAATGGGGCGGCAAACCGCGTCTCCTGCCATCAGGGCAAACGAGAGGGGCGGGTAGCGGCACCCGGTGAACCCTTTCACCCGCTGAGCCGGGTGAGTGGGAGGTCGGTCACGCGGCTGCGACACCTTGACGTCGCCGGCGGGAAATAGCGGCGGGGCGCGGCCCCCATTCGGCCCGGTCCTGGAGAGCGAGGGAGGCTCTCCCCGGGACCGGGCCGTGACCCCTTGCGCGGGGTGTTGCGGCGTTCTCGGGGATTGGGCCCCTCCTGCGCAAATCTTGTAACGGCGCCGGCGCCGAAATTCCGGCGCGGGCGGCGTCAGCCGTCGATGTCGAGACCCGGCGCCAGCCGGCCGGTGTAGCGAAGCTGGGGCTTCTGCTGCAGCGGATGGAAGCGGGCGCCCTGCACGTCGCGGAAGGCGCGCCGGATGCTTCGGGGCTCCTACCGCCCTTTCCGCTTCTGCATGACGAAGCCGATGACCTTGGCCGCCGCCTCGAAATGCTCGCGCGGGATGGTCTCGTCGACGTCGACGGCGGCGTAGAGGGCGCGGGCCAGGGGGACGTTCTCGACGATCGGCACCTTGTGCTCGCGCGCCACCTCGCGGATGCGCAGGGCCAGGGCGTCGACGCCCTTGGCGACGCAGACCGGGGCGGCGTCGCCGGTCTCGTAGCGCAGGGCCACGGAATAGTGGGTCGGGTTGGTGACGATGACCGTGGCCTTGGGGACGTTCTGCATCATCCGCTGGCGGCTGCGCTGGGCCCGGATCTGCTTCAGCTTGGCCTTCACATGCGGGTCGCCCTCGGACTGTTTGTAGTCCTCCTTGATCTCTTCCTTGGTCATCTTCATCCGCTCGGCGAAGCGGTAGCGCTGCCAGATGTAGTCGGCCCCGGCGGTGAAACCGAGGAAGACGAGGGCCGAGACCATCAGGGCGATGGCGAGGTCGCGGGTCATCGGCAGGATCATCGCCGGCGACATGGCCGCCATGTTCTCGAGCTCGCGGACGTGCAGCCGCAGCACCAGCCAGCAGATCAGGACCACGGCGGCCAGCTTGAGGAAGGTCTTCAGAAACTGGACCAGGCCGTCGGGGCCGAAGATGCGCTTGAAGCCCTTGAGCGGATTGACCTTCGACCAGTCGGGTTTGAGCTTCTCGCCCGTGAAGATCAGGCCGGACTGGGCCAGATTGCCGCCCGCCCCGCCGACAATGGTCGCCAGCATGACCGCGCCGAGGAAGGGGGCGATGGCCCACAGGGCGCGGGCCCCGATCTCGACCCCGGCCCCGGCGTCGAGACCGCCCATCATGGCGTGGGGCGAGGCGATGAAGGGCAGCAGCTGCTCGGCCATCGAGGTGGCGAACCAGCCGCCCGACATCAGGATGACGGCGGCCGCGCCCATCAGCGACAGGGCCGAGGCGACGTCGGGCGACTTGGCGACGTCGCCCTTTTTTCTCGCGTCCGCGAGTTTTCGCGGGGTGGCCTCTTCTGTTTTCGAGTCGGGATCGGGCGCGTCAGCCACCGGCGCCTCCCGCGAAAACGCTGGCCAGGGCGCGGTAGCGGTCGATGAAGACCGTGCCCAGCACGCCGAGGCTGAGGGTGAAGATCGACAGGCCCAGGATGATGCTGAGCGGGGCGGCGGCGAAATAGACCTGGAAGGCCGGCATGACGCGGCCGACAAGGCCGGACGCCAGGTTGAAGATGATGGCGAAGACCACCACCGGCGCGGCCAGCTGGATGCCCAGGGTGAAGGCGTCGGCGACGGTGCGCACCGCCATGGCGGCGAAGTCGCCGGTGACGAGCGGCCGCACGGGGGCGATCAGCTCATACGAACCGACCAGGCCGGCGATGAACAGGTGGTGGGTGTTGGTGGTGAAGATCAGGGTCGTCCCCAGGATCATCAGGAAGGCCGAGATGGTGCTGCCCGGCGAGGCCTGGGTCGGGTTGGCGGTCTGGGCGAAGGCCAGGGTGGTCTGCAGGGCCACGACCTCGCCGGCGGTGGCCAGGGCGGTCAGGAACATCCGCAGCATGGCCCCGATGGCGAGACCGACGAGAACCTCGCGGATGATCCAGCCGGCCATGCCGCCGAGCGTCACCGGCAGGGCCGGCAGGCTGGCCGAGACCACCGGCCAGAGCACCAGCGACACCACCAGCGCCAGCGACAGGCGGATGCGCGGCGGCACATAGCTCTCGCCCACGCCCGGCAGCATCAGCAGCACGGCGCCGATGCGGGCGAAGATCATGGCGCCCTGCCAGACCTGGTCGGCGGTGGCGTAGGGCTCCACCCGGCTACATGCCGGCGATGCGCGCGGCGATGGTCCGCATGAAGCCGCCCAGCATGGCGCCCATCAGCGGCAGGAACAGCAGCAGGGAGACGAAGATGGCGATGATCTTGGGCGCGTAGATCAGGGTCTGCTCCTGGATCTGGGTCAGGGCCTGGAACAGGCCGATGACCACGCCGACGACGAGGCCGACGAGCAGGACGGGCGCGCACAACTGGATGGTCAGCCACAGGGCGTCGCGGCCCACATCCATCACTTCCGCGCCGTTCATGCTGCACCCCGGGAATCTACGCGGCCCGCGGCCGGGCCCTACTGCTACCGGGCAGAAAATGCCGGGAGCGTGGTTAACGGGGCGTTAGCGGGAGGACGCTGGATCAATTCCCCCGGTCCGGCGTAAAGCGGGGCATGACCGATGAAACCGTCTCCCGGGCCGAAGCCGAGGCCGCCGTCCGCACCCTGATCCGCTGGGCCGGCGACGATCCCGACCGCGAGGGGGTGCTGGACACCCCGGCGCGGGTGGCGCGCAGCTATCGCGAACTGTTCGCCGGCTATGAAATCGACCCGCGCGACTATCTCGAGCGGACCTTCGAGGAGGTCGGCGGCTATGACGAACTGATCGTGCTGAAGGACATCCGCTTCGTCAGCTTCTGCGAGCATCACATGCTGCCGGTGGTCGGGCGGGCTCACGTCGGCTACCTGCCCACCGACCGGGTGGTGGGCATCTCCAAGCTGGCGCGGGTGGTGCACGGCTTCGCCCGCCGGCTGCAGATCCAGGAGAAGCTGACGTCCGAGATTGCGCGGGCCATCCAGGAAGTGCTGCGGCCGCAGGGCGTGGGCGTGGTCATCGAGGCCGAGCACAGCTGCATGACCCTGCGCGGCGTGAACACCGCCGGATCGAGCCTGACCACCAGCCATCTGAGCGGCGTGATCCGCGACGACGCCCGGACCCGGGAGGAATTCCTGCGGCTGGTGCGGGGTTAGAACAGGCCGGCCCCGGCCCCCAGCGGCCCGGTCCTTGCGGAATTCGCCTCAGAGGAGGCGTTTCCGATGGCCTGGACCGCGATGTCGACCCGAAATGAGACAATCCCCATCGTCAGGGGGGGCTGGCTCGACGCGCTGCGTTTCATCGTGGCCGGGCTGATCATCCTGCATCACTTCCAGGGCGCGGGGCCGATCGCCCTGGCCGAAAGCTGGCATCCCGTGTTCGAGCGGGGCGGTTTCCTGCTGACCAACTTCTTCCTGATCGACAGCGGCTATGTGCTGATGCGGGTCTACGGCGCCTCGGTGGCCGGGGGCCGGATGTCGGCGGGCGACTTCCTTCTCAAACGCTATCTGCGGGTGCTGCCCGCCCACCTGATCATGGTGCTGAGCCTCGTCGTGCTGATCGTCGGCGGCGGCCTGCTGGGCTTTTCGCCCCGGGCCCCCGAGTGGTTCCGCTGGGACCAGCTGCCGGCGCAGGCGACCCTGACCCAGGCGTTCGGCGTCCCCGGCGGCCTCGGATGGAACGCGCCGAGCTGGTCGATCTCGGCCCTGATCGGCTGCTATCTCGCCTTCCCCTGGCTGCTGAAGGGCATCGCCCGGCTGGGGCCGTGGAGCGTGCTGGCGCTGGGCGTCGGCGGCTATCTGCTGGCCAACCAGCTGACCTGGAGCCTGCTGGGCTATCCGGTCTACCAGATGCCGATGGGCTACGGCTTCATCCGCGCCCTGCCGCTGTTCGCGCTCGGCATGGCGCTGGCCTGGTTCGCGCAGAAGGTCTGGATCAGCCCGAAGCTGGCCGGCTGGGCGGGCGTCGGCGCGGCGCTGCTGCTGGCCTTCGTGCAGTTTTTCGACAAGCACGCCCTCGTCTCGCTGGCCTGCATCTCGGTGATCATCCTGGCGGCGGGCGCGACGCCGACGCCGCGGCCCTCGAAATGGGTCGAGAAGGCGGCCCAGGTCTCGTTCTCGATGTTCATCACCAATGAGGTGGTGCGGATCGCCTGGTTCGGCGTCGCCAATGTCGCCATCGCCCGCTTCGCCCTGCCTGTCGGGGCCCAGTGGGCGCTGTGGGCCGGCGGCGTGGCCGCGGCCTTCGCCTTCGCCTTCGCCTTCCACTTCATGATCGACAACCCGATCCAGTCGCGCATCCGCGGCTGGCTGAAGGGACGGTCGCGGCGGCCCGCGGCGGTCACCCAGCCGGTGGTCTCGCTGGAAGGCTGATCTCCGGAGGGATCAGCCTGCGCAGGCTGAGGCCTCGCCGGCCTCGATCCGTCCGCCCTTCATCACCAGACGGGGCGAGCGGAGCGGGGCCAGACCCTGGGTGGGATCGCCCTCGACCGCGACCAGATCGGCCCAGGCGCGCGCGCGCAGGACGCCGAGCCCGTCGTCGCCGAGCAAGCGTCCGGCCTCCCAGGTCGCCGACTGAAGCGCCTCCGTCGGCGTCAGTCCGGCCTCGACATAGCCGTCCAGCGTCGCGCGCGAGCCGGCTCCCCGACCGGGGCCGTAGGGGAAGTAGAGGTCCGAGCCGAGGGCGATGGGCACGCCCAGCCGGTGGGCACGCATCAGGCGGTCGCGCCCGGCCTGCAGGTGACGCTCGACCTCCTCGCGGGGCGGCCGCTGCGGCCAGGCCAAGGTGAACTCCAGCGCCATCTCGAGCGACGGATCAGTCGGCGTCAGCCAGACGCCCTTCGACGCCATCAGGCGCAGGGTCTCGTCCGAAACCTCATAGGCGTGCTCGATCGAGGAGACGCCCGCCTCCACCGCCTCGCGAATGGATTCATCCGAGGTGGCGTGGGCGGCGACGGGAACGCCGTGGCGCCGCGCCTCGGAGACGATGGCCGCCATCTCGGCCACGGACAGGCGGGTGCGCTGGGGCGTGGCCTCGGGATACATCTTGATGACGTCGGCCCCGCGGGCGACCGCCTCGCGCACGGCGGCGCGGGCGTCGTCCGGGCTGGAGACGATGCGGTATTCGGCGTCGACGAGGTGATGCGGATCGGCCGGCATCGGCTCCAGCTGGCCGCCGGCGGGCGCGAGACCGGGGCCCGAGCCGTAGATGCGCGGCCCCTGCACGAGACCGTCGTTGACGCCGCGTTCAAGCATCAGGTCGAGGTAGCCGCCGGAATTGCCGAGGTCGCGGACGGTGGTGAAGCCGGCCTCCAGATACTGGCGTCCACGGCGCGCCCCGGTCAGCACCCGGTAGACGTCGCCCTGCGCCGCCTGGTCGCGGGCGGCGACCTCGGACAGGCCCTCGCGTCCGCGTTGCTCGAGCAACAGATGGGTATGGGCGTCGATCAGCCCGGGCAGGACCGAGCAGCGCGACAGGTCGATCACGGTCGCGCCCTCGGGCGCCGCCAGCCCCTGCCCGATCTCGGCGACGCGGTCGCCGCGGATCAGGATGTCGCGCGGTCCGACCATGCGGCCGGCTTCGGAATCGAACAGGTTTCCGGCCCGCACCACCGTGACCGGCTGCGGGCCGCGCTGGGCGGCGGCGGCGGTGGGGAGGCAGGCGGCGAGCAGGGCGGCGGCGGCGGCGAAGGTCAGGCGGGACATGAAGGCTCCGGACGGTGATCCTGACTGGAGGCCTGTTCCTAACCCGCCGGATGCGGCGGGGCGGATGAAATCGCCGTAAGATTGATCACGCCGCCGCCGAAGCCGTCAGATCGGCATCCGCATGATCTCCTGATAGGCGGAAATGACCTGGTCGCGGACGGCCATGACGGTTTCCAGCGAGGCCTCGGCCGAGGACACGGCGGTGACCACGTCGATCAGGCTGCCCTGGCCCTGGACCATGGCGGTCATCTGGGTCTCGGCGGCCTTGGAGGTCTGGGTCATGTCGCCCATGACGTTGCTGAGCAGGTCGGCGAAGCCGGACTGGGCCGGAGCGGCCGTGGGCGACGTGGGCATGGCCCCGCCCTGGATCGCCGCATAGGCCTTGGCCGCCATCATGGGATTCATCGGTCAGCCCCTATTTCTTCAGCAGGTCGAGGGTGCGGGCGTCCATCGACCGCGCCGTCTCGATGACGTTCAGGTTGGCTTCATAGGCCCGCTGGGCCTCGCGCATGTCCATGGCCTCGATCAGGGTGTCGACGTTGGGCCGCAGGACGTAGCCCTCGGCGTTGGCGGCCGGATGGGACGGGTCGTATTCCGAGCGGAAGTCGCCCATGTCCGGCCGGACCTCGGCCAGGGTGACGCCGGTGGCGCCGTCGATCTCGCGCGCCTGGAACACCGGGATCTGGCGCCGGTAGGGCTCGCCGCCCGCCACCTGCGCCGTGGACTGGGCGTTGGCGATGTTCTCGGCGATGACGCGCATGCGCGACTGCTGCGCCTTCAGCGCGCTGGCCGCGACCGACATGGCGCTGTTGCGGGGCGGGACGGGATCGGTCATCAGCTACTCCTCACGGCGTCAGCGACCCGGCGCACGGGCGGCCATGCGCAGCATCTGCATGGACTTCTGGTAGAGGCCGATGGCGGCGTCATAGGCCATGCGGCTCTCGGCCATCTTCAGCATCTGTTCCTCGACCACGACGGAATTGCCGTCGAGCGTGGTCTCGGAGTCGGGGGCCTTGTGGGCGTCAAAGCGGGCCGCCGGACCGGCGGGCGCGATATGCATGGCGCTGGTGCGGGTCATCTGCAGACCGCCGCCGCCGCGCAGGGCCGCCGCGAAATCGGCGGGCTGGTTCAGGTCGCGGCCGACGTAGCCGGGCGTGTCGGCGTTGGCGACGTTCTCGGCGATGACGCGCTGGCGCTCGTCCAGCCAGGTCAGGCGGCCCTTGATCTGGCTGAGCAGCGGCAGGTCGGTGATGGCCAAGGGCGTCTCCTCCCCTTCTGCGGATCGGGCGCGACTCGCCCACGGTTCGATGGGCAGAAACTGCCGCCTGCATGGTTAATGCGAGGTTATCTCAACGGCTCGTTAACCATGATCGGAAAGGCTGGGCGCGCCGGAACTGCTTCGCCGGCGGGGCGGCTGTCGCATGAATTTTCTCGATCTGGTGCGGGCGTTGTTCGCCCTGGCCATCACTCTCGGCATCATCGGCCTGGCCGCCTGGGCGGCCCGACGCTATGCGCCGCAGCTGATGGCCCGGCTGAGCGCCGAGCGCGGCGAGCGGCGCATGACCGTGGTCGAGACCCTGGTGCTGGACCCGGCGCGGCGGCTGGTGCTGGTCAGGATCGACGACGAGGAGCGGCTGCTGATTCTCGGCGAGGGTCGCGAACTGATCGAGCCGCGCGGGCCGGGAGCGGACCAGTGACGCTGAAGGGCGTCTTCGTCCTGCCGACGCGCGACGAGCTGAAGCGGGCGGCGCTGCTGTCGCTGATGGCCACCGCCCTGTGCCTGCTGTGGCCGCTCGCGGCCCTGGCCCAGGACGTTGCGACGGGCGGACCGGGCGCGGCGATCAACGTCGACCTCGGCACGGGCGCGGGTCTGACCGAGCGGGTGGTGCAACTGGTCGGTCTGATGACGGTGCTGTCGCTGGCGCCGTCGATCGTGATCATGACGACCAGCTTCGTGCGCATCGTGGTGGTGCTGTCGCTGCTGCGCACCGCGCTCGGCATGCAGCAGGCGCCGCCCAACGCCGTGCTGGTCTCCCTGGCCCTGTTTCTGAGCGCCATCGTCATGGCCCCGACCTGGCAGGACGCCTATGATTCGGGCATCCGTCCCCTGCTGGACCAGCAGATGGAGCTGCCCCAGGCCTTCGATGCGGCGTCGGAACCTGTGAAGACTTTCATGCTCGGTCAGGTGGACCGGGACGACCTCGCGCTGTTCACCCGGCTGTCCGATGTGGAGGCCGAAACGCCCCTCGTCGACCTGCCCCTGCGGGTGGTCACTCCGGCCTTCATGATCAGTGAGTTGAAGCGGGCGTTCGAAATCGGATTTCTCCTTTTTGTTCCGTTCCTTGTGATCGATCTGGTGGTCGCCAGCGTGCTCATGTCGATGGGCATGATGATGCTGCCTCCGGTAGTGATTTCCCTGCCGTTCAAGTTGATCTTTTTCGTGCTCGTGGACGGCTGGAGACTGGTCGCCGGAAGCCTCGTGGAGAGCTTCCAGCGAGCGTCCGGTAGCGGATAAATCCCCACCCCGTGGGGGTTTGGACGGCAAAGTCGCTTGCCAAGGGAAGAAAAAGCGGCGTCAATCCCTCCGTCATCGCCTCGAATTTGGGGGGCGAGCTTCAATCGGGAAACGACCCACAATGACCACTCAAGCCGAACTCATCGCCGCCGTCGCCAAGGACGCGGGCGTCTCGCAAGCCGACGCCGGCAAGGTTCTGACCGCCATCGTCGAGAACATCCACAAGTCCCTGAAGTCGGGCGGCGACGTGCGCATCTCGAACCTCGGCGTGTTTGACACCGCCGCCCGCGCCGCCCGCGAAGGCCGCAACCCGGCCACCGGCGCCACCATCAAGATCGCCGCCTCCAAGGCCGTGCGCTTCCGCGTGTCGAAGCCGCTCAAGGACGCGGTCAACAAGTAAGAACCCCAGGGTTCAGGCGGCCGGCCCTGCCGGGGCCGCCGCAGCAGCTTGAGGACGGGCGGGGGCCGAGGGTCGGTCTCCGCCCGTTTTCCGTCTGAGGTCCGCCTTCATGGTCGCGACCCAGCCGGCGAAGGTGTCGGCCGAGGCGGTCAGAGCGGCGAAGTCCGAGGCGGAGGAGCCCCCGCCCTGCCCCGTGTCGAGAGCGATCGACAGGGCCGGCTTCGCCCGCGCCCCGGCGACGAAGGGCCGGTAGTTGCGGGACAGCCGCGCCAGGGCGCCGGTGTTGCGGCCCAGCGAATAGCCGACGCCGGCGCGGATCAGCCGGGCCTCCTCGTCCGCGCTGAGGGCGGCGGGATCCTTGAAGCGATCGCCGAGGCGGGCCTCGTAGAGGGCGGCGGCCTCGGCCCATTTCTCCTGCTTCCACAGCACTTCGGCGCGGACGTCGCGGGCTTCGGGGCCGGAGTCGGAGCCCAGCACCTCCAGCGCGTGATCGTAGCGGCCGAGGCCGGCCAGCGCCCGCGCCTCCAAGGCCCGGCGCTCGGTGTTCAGCGCGGTCGGCAGCAGGGTGGTGCGCGAGCTCCAGATGGCCTGCAGCGCCGCCTCGGGCTGGCGATCCATCAGATAGACGGTGGCGAGATCGGTGGCGACCTGGGCCTTGGCCACCCCGTCCAGCCGGTTGTCGACCTGGTATTTCAGCAGTTCGGCGGCCTGGTCGAGCAGGTCGACGTCGACCAGCCGGCGCGCGAGGCGGCGGACCATCTCGTCGCCGTCGGCGCCGATCGGGGTCAGTTCGCGGAAATCGTAGAACAGGCCCAGCGCCTGCACCGGCTGGAGGCCGTCGGCGCCGCCCTCGAGGAACAGCATGCGGAAGGCCGCGCCGAGATCGGCCTGGATATCCGAGGCGCCCTCGAGACGATTGAGGCCGGGGCCGGCCCCCTTCAGGGCGGTCAGAGCCTCGCGATACAGGCCCTGGGACAGGTAGAGCTGTCCGAGCTGGCGGATCACGGCCAGTTCGGTCCCGTCGCCGCGCCAGCGCCAGCGCAGGCTTTCCAGGGCGGCGGCGGCGGCGGCGGGCTTCATCGCGCCCTTGGCCAGCGACAGGCGGACGACGGCCAGTTTGGCGGGGACGGCGACGGCGTCGAGCGGCGCGCGTCCGATGGCGGTGTAGACCGCCAGGGCGCGGTCCGACTGCCCGTCCAGCTCGAACAGCCGGGCCTGGACCAGACGGGCGGTCAGCTGATCGGCGGCCGGGGCCTCCTGGCTGAAGCTGTAGGCCAGCAGGGCGCGGGCGGCGTCGAGGTCGCCGGTCTCCAGCGCCGAGAAGGCGTGGGCCGCGCCGAAGCGGGCGCGCCAGGCAGGCGGGAAGGCGTCGACGGCCTCGGCGCCGGCCGCAAAGGCCCGACGGGCCGCAACGTGGTCGCCCTGGGTCGAGGCGATATAGCCGCGCCAGACGGCCGAGGCGGGATCCCCGGCCACGGCGGCGGCGGCGAAATCGCCCTGGGCCTCCTCGAAGCGGCCGATGGAGGCGCGGGCGGCGCCGCGCAGGCCGCGCAGCTCGGGCTCGCCGGCCATGTTCGGGGCCTGGGCGACGATGGCGTTGAGCACGCCGACGGCCTCATAGCCGAGACCCGAGCCGACGAGGAAGCGGGCGAGGGCGAACCGGGCCTCGATGGGCGCTCGGGGGTCCTCGCCGGCGGCCATGGCCTCGACGGCGGCGGCGTTCTGAAGCTGACGATAGCGGGCCGGAAAACCGGCGTGTCCGACCTCGGCCCACTGGCCCAGGATCAGGCCGGGATAGCGGGCGCGGACCGGCGCGCCGTCGGCGGAAGCGGCGTCCAGTCCGGCGGACGGCGGCGACAGGGTCAGGCCGCCGGGGCGGGTGAGGGTGACCAGATCGCCGTCGGCGTGGATCGCGAGATCGGTCGCGGCCGTCTCGACCGCGAGGCCGTGGGCCGTGGGCAGCAGGGCCAGGTCGACGGTCCTGCGGCGATCCCCGAAGCCCTTGCCGGGTGCGAGCGCGGTGACGGCGGCGAAGCGGTCGCCGACCAGCGGATCGGTCAGCCACACGGCCCTGGTGGCCCCAGCCATGCGGGCCACGAGGG
>NZ_JAVHLH010000053.1 GCF_031082345.1 Brevundimonas sp.
CAATTCTCCGGTCATCGCCCCCCCGGCCATCGGGTCGAACAGCGGCGGCTGCGGCGCACTGGCCGACAGGCCGATGAGAAGGGCGTTGAAGGTCACCGCGAGGTCGCACCCGAGTTCAAGGCGGGCGTCGCTCTGGAGGCCTTCTTCGACAGAGATGAGCAGGCTGGCGTAGGTCATGGCGTCTCCTCCCGACCATACAAGACCGGCCCGGACCGACGCACCTTGATACGGATCAAGGCCTCGCCCGTGTTAGGGTGCACGATCAACGTATTTCCGAGGTGGCCCCGCATGATCCGACTCCCTCACACCCTGGCGCTGCTGTCCGTGCTGGCCGCCGGTTGCGCCGCCCCCATGGTCCAGGAAAGCCCGCCTCCGGCCGCTGCGGCTTCGGCATGGCGGCTGGAGTCGATCGAGCGGGGCCGCGCCATCACCGCCCGGACCTGCGCCGGCTGTCACGCCGTCGGACGCACCGATGTCAGCCCGATGCCCGACGCGCCCGCGTTCCGAGACGTGGTCCGCGAGCGGCCGCTCGACGAGGTGGAGACCGCGTTCGCGGAAGGCCTGGTCACCGCCCACCCCGCCATGCCCCGGTTCACCTTCCGGGCCGGCGAGATCGACGACCTGATGAGCTATCTCGACTCCCTGAGGGCGGAGCCGTGACTCGCGAGGCCGGCCGGTCAACGGGCGAGATCCGCCCCATCCACGACCGGGCGGTCGAGGCTGTCGCCGCCCTGCTGGAACGGGAGCGGCTGATGAGCGTGGCGACCAACCGCCCCGACGGGTGGCCCCAGGTCACCACCGTCGGCTACATCGCGGAGGGTCTGCGCCTCTATTTCGTCGTCGCGCGGAACAGCCAGAAATTCCGCAACCTGCAGGCTGACCCCCGCATGTCCGCAGCCATCCGGGCCGGGCACGGCTCCGGGGGCGACGCCGTCGGCGCCAGCTTCGCCGGCGTGGCGGAAGAAGTCACCGACCCGGCCGTGGTGGAGAGGCTGAACCAGCAGGTGATCGCCCGCTTTCCCGATGTGCACATCTACTGTCCGGGCGATGTTTCCGTCGCCGTCATGGCCTTCAGCCCCTCCCTCGTCACGCCGGTGGCGGTCATGGACGGTCGCAGCCACGCCGAGACCTTTGCGATCGGCGACGGGCCGGCTCCCCCAAAGCATCCGGAGACCCGCCTGTTCTGAACGGGATTGACGTCGATCAACGCGAACCCCGCCGGAGGGCCGTATCTCCGCACTGAAGGAGCCATCGCCATGAGCCTCAAGCATATCGTCGCCATCGCCGGGGGCGGCCCCGAGGATCTCCAGACCCTCAGTTTCGCCGCCTGGCTCGCCGCGCAGCATGACTCGACGGTGGATATTCTGCCCGCCTACCCCGACACCGCCATCGACATGGTCACCCTCGGGATGACGCTGGGCGCCAGCCTCTCGCGCCAGGCCATTGAGGAGCTGGCGGCCGCCGACCGCGAACTGCACGGCCGGGTCGAGGCGGCGGCGCGCAAGGCCGCCGGCGCCGCGGACGTGGTGTTCGGACCGGGCGAGGGGGCGCCCCGGATGGTCCTGATAGAGCGCGGCCTGCGCCCCTCGCTGTCGCTGGCGCGCGCCGTCACCCTGTCGGACCTCGTCGTCATCGGTCAGAACTATACGACCGGGGCCGGACGCGACGGCGAGCTGCTGGGCCAGACCCTGCTTCACCATCGCGCCCCGACGCTGATCGCGCGCGGCGAACCGGATTCCCTGGCCGGGCCCGCCGCCATCGCCTGGGACGGCAGCGCCCAGGCGGGCCGGGCCGTGCGAAGCGCGCTTCCGCTGCTGGCCATGGCCTCGGGGATCCACATCCTCCAGTGCGTCAACAGCCTGGACCGGCTGACTACCGATCCCGACATCGACCGCCTCAACGCCTATCTGAAGGCCCACGGCGTCGGCGTCGGCGTCCCGGTCATGCTTGAGGGCCCGGATGAGGGCGCCGTTCTGGCCGCCGCCGCGGCGTCACGGGGCGCGGGCCTGTTCGTCGCCGGCGCCTATGGTCATTCGCGGCTCAGGGAGGTCGTCTTCGGGGGCGCGACCCGCAGCTTCCTGAACGACGCCGAGGGGCCCAGCCTGTTGCTGGCCAACTGACCCGTGCCCGGCCTCGCGACGGCGAACCTGCCCATCGATCCAACGGTGATTCCCGCCTTCGTCCTGGCGATGGTGATGGTCGAACTGACGCCCGGGCCGAACATGGGCTATCTGGCCATGGTGGCCTCGCGGCGCGGTCGGGCCGCGGGGCTTCTGGTCGTCGCCGGCGTCACCCTGGGTCTCGTGACCTATCTCGCCGTAGCGCTCTACGGGCTCACCGAGACGCCGCTCCGTTCCCCGGCGGTTCTCAACACCCTGCGGTGGGCGGGCGCGGCCTATCTGGTCTGGCTCGCGCTTGACGGCCTGGCGGGCGACCCGAACCGCATCTCGGTCCCGCTCGATCGGCGTTCGGCCAGCGGGCTGTTCGCGCGCGGCGTCATGGCCAATCTGCTCAACCCCAAGGCGGCCCTGTTCTACATCGCCGTCCTGCCCGGCTTCCTGCGCCCCGAGGTCGGGCCGCTCGCCCTCCAGATCCTCATCCTGGGGTCGACCCACATCGTGATCAGCGTGGTCATCCACAGCGCCATCGTCCTCGGCGCCGACAGGGCCGGCCGCCTGCTCTCGGTCGGACGCCGACGCGTCCTGCATTTCGTACTGGCGGTCGGCCTGATCGTGTCGGCTGTCTGGCTGGTCCTCACGCCCTTCAATGGAAACCTCGCCTGATGACTCCTGTCCTGACCTTCCACGGCGCCGCGGAATGCGTGACCGGCTCGTGCATGCTGCTGGAGACCGATCAGGGCCGCTTCCTGATCGACTGCGGCATGTTTCAGGGGCCGAAGACGCTGAAGGCCCTGAACTACGAGCCGTTTCCGTTCGACGCGTCCTCGATCGACGCCGTCTTCCTGACCCACGCCCACATCGATCATTCGGGCCTGCTGCCCAAGCTGGTCCGGGCCGGCTACCGCGGTCCGATCCACGCCACCCGCGGGACCCGCGACCTGTGCGAGGTCATGCTCGCCGACGCCGCCGAAATCCAGGAGAGCGAGGTCCGCCACCTCAACCGCCGGAACGCGCGGCGCAACATCAGGACCGTGGAGCCGATCTACACCACCGCCGACGTCGACCCCACGCTGCGCCTGTTCGAGACAGTCAAATTCCGCGAGCCTTTCCTGGCGGCGCCGGGGCTCGAGGTCACCTACTGGCCGGCGGGACACCTGCTCGGCGCGGCGTCGATCGAGATGCATGTCGCGGACGGCGGCGACGGCGTCCGGCTGCTCTTCTCCGGCGATCTGGGCTCGGGCCGGCAGCCCTTCCTGCCCGCTCCGGACGGTCCGACCGCCGTCGATCATGTCGTGCTGGAGAGCACCTATGGCGACCGCGAGCGGATCGACCCCGACCTGGACGTCCGTCGGGAGGCGCTCGCCGAGGAGCTGCGGCTGGCCAAGGCCGCAGGCGGACCCCTGCTGATGCCCACCTTCGCCGTCGGTCGCGCCCAGGAATTGATCCTCGACCTGCTGGCCGTCATGGACGCCCGGCCCGAACTGGCCGGCGAGATATTCCTCGACTCGCCGCTCGCCATCGAGGCCACCGAGGTCTTCCTGCGCCGTGGCTGGAACCCCGACACCCTGGACAATCCCTACGCCTCGCTGCGAACGGCTCCCCGCCTGCATCATCTGATGCGGCCGCAGGAGAGCGACGGACTCGAGCGGCTCAGGGACTGGCATGTCATTCTCGCCGGCAGCGGCATGTGTGACGCCGGCCGCATTCGCCGCCATCTGAAGCGGCTGCTGTGGCGCAAGGAGACGACGGTCCTGATCACCGGCTTCCAGGCCGCGGGAACGCTGGGACGCTACCTGCTGGAGGGCCGTTCCATGATCCGGATCCAGGGGGAGGATATCCACGTCGGCGCCCGGATCCGCTCCCTCGACTCCTACTCGGGCCACGCGGACGCGACAGGTCTGGTCGATTGGCTGGGCGCCCGCGCGCCGGTCGCGGGCCATGTGCTGCTGGATCACGGAGAGCCCGGGGCCCTCGCGGCCCTCGCCGCGCGTCTGGAGACCTCCGGCTATCGCACCCTGTCGCCCGCGATCGACCAGGCCTTTGCGCTGTCGAAGACCGGCGCCGAACCGGTCCGGCCCGGGTCCGGCCGGCTTGCGCCGGGGCAGGCGGCGCGGCCCGACTGGCACAACGACCGCGCGGCCTTCCTGGTCGCCCTGAACGAGACCCTTCAGGCCATGCGCGGTGACGATGAACGCACGGCCTTGCTGGAACGGCTGGCTGGAGGGCTCGCCCCGCCGAAGGCGCCGGGATAAACGATGCGGGAGGTCAGTGGGCGGTGTAGCCGCCGTCAATGACCAGTTCCGATCCCGTGACGAAAGCGGCCTCGTCCGAGGCGAGATAGACCGCGCCCCAGGCGATATCGTCGGGTTCGCCGATGCGGCCCAGCGGGTGCAGGGCGGCCGTCGCCCGGCGGCCCTCTTCCAGATCGCCCTGGCCCGAGAGATGGGCCTCCACCATCGGCGTCCAGATGAACCCCGGGTGGATCGAGTTCACGCGGATCCGGTCGGGCGCATAGATCATGGCGTCGGTCTTGGTCATCAGCCGCACCGCCCCCTTGGAGGCGTGGTAGGGCGGAACGTCAGGCCCGCCGACCAGACCGTAGATCGACGACAGGTTGATGATCGAGCCGCCGCCCGCCTGTTTGAGGTGGGGGATGGCGTGTTTGGTGCAGAAGAAGACGCCCTTGACGTTGACCGCCTGGACCCGGTCCCACTCGGCCTCGGTGATCTCGTGCGTGGGCTTGTTGACCCCGGCCACCCCGGCGTTGTTGACCAGAATGTCGATGCGGCCGAAATGCTCGATGATCTCCTGCATCGCCGATTGCACCTCGCGCTCGCTGGACACGTCGCAATGCCAGTAGGCGACCGGAAGGTCCCGCGCCCTGAGCATCTCGATCAGTTCCAGGCCCTCGGCGTCGAGGACGTCCAGCAGAGCCACGGAGGCGCCTTCCTCCGCCATGCGGATGGCCGTGGCCCGGCCCAGCCCCACGGCGGCGCCGGTGATGACGGCGACCTTGTCAGACAAACGGTTCATGGCGCGGCTCCTCCGGCGATAGTTGCGGATGTCGGGCGGCCCGGGTTCAGGCGGCGGCGAGTTTCATCAGTCCGCCGCGATGCCGGACGCGGAAATGGCGGCAGCCGACGAACTCGACCACGCCATCGGCCTGAAGGCGTCCGAGCATTCGCGAGATCGTCTCGATGGTCAGTCCCAGATAGTCCGCCATGTCCTGCCGGCTCATCGGCAGGGTCACCAGATCGCCCCGGAAGCGGTCGGCCATATCCAGAAGGAAGCGGGCCACGCGTTCGCAGGCGGTGGCGCGGCCGAGCAGGAGCATGTGCGTCTGGGCCCGGGCCAGCTCCATCGCCGTGGCGGCCCAGACGAGTTTCTCGACCCGCCCCGGTTCGAAGGCGACCGATCCGGCCCGCTTCACCACCATGACCTCGCAGGCGGTCAGGGCTTCCGCCGAGAATCTGTGCGCCGGTCCGGTCTCGACCCCGAACACGTCGCCCTCGTAATAGAAGTCCCCGATCTGTCGCCGTCCATCCGCGAGCAGATGGCTGGTGCGGATCGAACCCTTCACCACATGGTAGATCAGGTCAGCGGCCTCTTCCTGGCCGTAGATTTCCTCGCCGGGGGCGAAGTCCATTCTTAGCGCACCGCTCCAGATATCGCTGGCGGCGGAGGGAATGCGAAGCTCACTGTCGGGCAAATCGATCGGCGTCATGTCAGCCTCCCTGTCGAGGTCGAAAGGGTTAAGCCCGGAAGCCGCAATGGAATATTCGGGAGCTCCCCCTAGGCGTCCTTCCCTAAGGAGAACACCGGAGGCGCTGATATGGTTTCGTCCCGCACGACGCTGTTCGATGGACCCGGCGGCGACCGACCACAGGGGAGCGTCAGATCTCGGCGACGGCGGCGGCGAGATGCTCTCCGACCGTCTGCGCATGGCGGAGCAGGTCGGGATTGTCGATGGCGCTCATCGAGGCGGCCGGATCGACGGCGAAGACCTCGACGCCGGCTTCGGTCTGTTGCACCACGACATTGCAGGGGAGCATGACGCCGACGTGCGGCTCCATCTTCAGGGCCTCGTGAGCCATCACCGGATTGCAGGCGCCCAGAATGCGATAGGGGCGGAAATCGACGTCGATCTTGGTCTTGAGCGTCGCCTGGACGTCGATCTCGGTCAGCACGCCGAAGCCGTGCTTCTGCAGCGCGGCGCGGGTGCGCTCGAGGACGGAGTCGAAATCGGCCTCGATGGTCCGGGCGGTGAAATAGGTCATGGAGTCGGCTCCTTGGGTTGGTCGCGATAGAGGTCGCAGAGAAGAGCGATGACCCGCGCGGCGGCCGGATCGGCGATGCCGTAGTAGACCGTCTGGGCCTCGCGACGCGGGGCGATGACGCCGGCGTCGCGCAGGCGGGCGAGATGCTGGGAACACGCCGACTGCGACAGACCGACGTAGCCGGCCAGATCGCCGACGGCGCAATCCCCGTCGGCGAGCCGGCACATCAGCATCAGCCGCTGCTCGTTGGCGAACAGACGCATCAGCCGGGCGGCCGGGGCGGCGCTGGCCTCGAGCTCGGCCAAGGCGGCCGCGTTCGGGGTGGGGAGGGCGTCGGTCATGGCGTCTCTTCCGCGGGTGCGGGTCCGGCCAGGGGCCGGCCGTCATCCTTCAACGCGATATAGATGGCCGGGATCACCAGCACCGTCAGAATTGTCGAGGAAATCAGGCCGAACAGCAGGGAGATGGCCAGACCCTGGAAGATCGGATCGAACAGGATCACCGCCGCTCCGATCATGGCCGCCAGGGCGGTGAGCAGGATCGGCTTGAAGCGGATCGCCCCGGCCTCCAGCAGCACCTCGCGCAGGGGACGTCCCGGCGTTCGGGCGTGGCGGATGAAGTCGACCAGCAGGATCGAATTTCGCACGATGATCCCCGCCAGGGCGATGAAGCCGATCATCGAGGTGGCGGTGAAGGGCGCGCCGAACAGCATATGGCCGATGACGATGCCGATCAGGGTCAGGGGGATGGGCGTCAGGATCACCAGCGGGATGCGGAAATCCTTGAACTGGGCGACGACCAGAACATAGATTCCCAGCAGGGCCACGCCGAAGGCGGCGCCCATGTCGCGGAAGGTCACCCAGGTGATCTCCCATTCGCCGTCCCACAGCACGGTCGGGACGGTCTCGTCGGTCGGCTGGCCGTTGAGACGGACCTCGGGACGCGGCAGACCCTTCCAGTCGTGGTCCTTGATGGCCGCGTCGATGGCCAGGATGCCGTAGATCGGGGCCTCGAACTGGCCGGCCAGCTCGGCGGTGACCATCTCGGCGGCGCGGCCGTCGCGCCGGTAGACGGGCCAGCTGGCCAGCTCACGGCGGGCCTCGACGATCTCGCCCAGTTCGACCAGCCGGCGGCCGCCGTCGATCGTGGTCACGGCCACGGGCATGACGGCCATCTGTTCATTCCAGGTCCGGGCCGACTGGGGCAGGCGCACGGCGATCTCGACCGGCGTGCGCTCGTCGTCACGCGCGGCGTAGCCGAGGATCTGGCCGCCCATGACCGCGGCGATGGAGTCGTGCACCTCGCGCTCGGACAGGCCGAAGCGCTCGATCATCTCGCGGTCGGGGATCAGGCGCAGCACCGGACGGCGAACACCGTAGCTGTTGTCGATGTCGACCACCGAGGACTCGGCCCGGAACAGGGTCTCCAGCTCGGCGGCTACGGCGCGGCGGGTGGCGGGATCGGGCCCGTAAACCTCGGCCAGCAGCGTGGCCAGCACGGGCGGTCCGGGCGGCGCCTCGACCACCTTGATCGACGACCCGGCCGGCAGCGGCAGGTCGGCCAGACGGCGGCGCAGGTCCAGGGCGATGGCGTGGCTGGTGCGCTTGCGGTGCTCCTTGTGCGCCAGCTTGACGGCCAGATCGCCCTGTTCGGCGCCCGCACGCAGGAAATAGTGGCGCACCAGGCCGTTGAAATTGAACGGCGTCGCGGTCCCGGCGTAGCTCTCCAGCGACTCCACCTCGGGCAGGCTCTGGGCCACGGCCGCGGCCCCGGCCAGGGTGCGCTCGGTCGCCTCCAGGCTGGTCCCTTCGGGCATGTCCAGCACGACCTGCAGCTCGGACTTGTTGTCGAACGGCAGCAGCTTCACCGGCACCGCCCGGAAGCCGAACATCGACATAGACAACAGGGTGGCGACGCCGACGACGATCAGGAAGGTCCAGGCGCTGCGGCGCGAGCGGATCACCGGCGTGGCCACCTTGCGATACAGGCGGCCCAGCATCCCCTCGCCGTGCTCGTGACCGTGGCCGCCGGCCAGGGTCTTGCGCGCCAGTCGGATCATCAGCCAGGGCGCGATCACCACGGCGACGAAGAAGGAGAAGACCATGGCGGCCGAGGCGTTGACCGGGATCGGGGCCATGTAGGGGCCCATCAGGCCCGAGACGAACAGCATGGGCAGCAGGGCGGCGACCACGGTCAGGGTGGCGACGACGGTCGGGTTGCCGACCTCGGCCACGGCCTCGACGGTGGACTGGGCGCGGCTGCGGCCGTCGTCCATGGCCCAGTGCCGGGCGATGTTCTCGATCATGACGATGGCGTCGTCGACGAGGATGCCGATCGAGAAGATCAGGGCGAACAGGCTGACGCGGTTGATGGTGTAGCCCATCAGGTTTGAGGCGAAGAGGGTCAGCAGGATGGTCGTGGGGATGACCACCGCCGTCACGCCCGCCTCGCGCCAGCCGATGGCGAAACCGATCAGGATGACGATGGAGATGGTCGCCAGGCCGAGGTGCATCAGCAGCTCATTGGCCTTTTCGTTGGCTGTCTCGCCGTAGTCGCGGGTGACCACGACCTCGAGGCCGTCCGGGATCAGCGTGCCCTTCAGCGCCTCGACCCGCTGCAACACCGCATGCGAGACGACCACGGCGTTGGCGCCCTGGCGCTTGGCCACCGCCAGGCTGACGGCCGGGGTCCGGCTCCAGCCGTCGCCGACGCGGGCGTAGTGGGCGGCGCGGGCCTGGTCCTCGCGCGGGGCCTGGACGACGGTCGCCACGTCACGCAGGTAGACGGGCTCGCCCGCCATCGAGCTGACGGTCAGCAGGGAGGCGTCCTCGGGCGTGGCCAGCCGCTCGCCCGAGCGCAGGGCCACGGCCTGGCCCTGGTCGCGGAAGGCGCCGGCGGGGAAGCTGCGGTTGGCCTGGGAGACGGTCTCGAGCACCGAGGACAGGGCCACGCCGCGCGCGGCCATGCGGGCCGGATCGGGCTCGACCCGGATCTCGGACGGGCGGCCGCCGACGATGAAGGTCAGGCCGACATCCTCGACCTTGCCGACCTCGGTGCGCAGGCGGGTGGCGACGTCGTACAGGGCCTGGTCGCTCCAGCGCCCGGCGGCCCCGGCGCTCGGCGTCAGGGTCAGGACCACGGCCGGGACGTCGTTGATGCCCCGGGTGACGATCTGCGGCTCGGACACCCCGGTGGGGATGGAGCCGTAGTTGGCGCGCACCTTCTCGTGGACGCGAACCGCCGCGTCGTCGGGGTCCGAGCCGACCACGAAGCGGGCCGTGACCATGACCTGATCGTCCTGCACCTGGGTGTAGACGTGCTCGACGCCGTCGATGCTGCGAACGATGGCCTCCAGCGGCTTGGCCGCCAGTTCGGTGGCGTCGGAGGCGCTCAGCCCCGGCGCCGCGACCATGATGTCGACCATCGGCACGCTGATCTGCGGCTCCTCCTCGCGGGGAATCGACATCAGGGCCATCAGGCCGACGGCGATCGCCGCCAGCAGCATCAGCGGGGTCAGCGGCGAGTTGAGCGTGGCTTTCGTCAGCCGTCCGGACAGACCGAGGTTCATCGGGCGCGCTCCCGAGCCGCGGGTTCAGGGGCCAGAACGACATTGCCGACGGCGAGACCCGACAGCACCTCGACTCGGTCGCCGCTCACGGGGCCGCCCAGCTGGACCGGCGCCTCGCTGACGCGGCCGGCGCGGTCGACGGTGCGCACGAAATCGATGCCGTAACGGGTGGAGACGAATCGGCGGGGGATGACGAGCGCGCGCCGTTGTCCCACTGGCACCTGGACGGTGACCCGCTGCCCGACCCGGTCACTGCCCAGGCCGGCGACGGCGATGTCGGCGGTGGTCTGGCCGGCGGTGGAGGCCGGATAGACCTGGGCGATGGTCCCGGCGCTGACGCCCGGCAGGTCTTCGGACGAAACGACCACGCTCTGGCCGACCCGCAGGTTGCGGCCCTGGGCCTCGGGCAGTTCCAGCCTCAGGACCAGCGGCCCGGCGGTGATGGTGGCGACCGACTGCCCGGCGCTGACGACCGAGCCGGCGGGCACGTCGGCGGCGAGCACCCGACCTGATGTCGGGGCGAGAATCCGGCCCTGGGCGCCCGTCTCGGCGCTGGCCGAGCGTACGGCGCGCGCCGCCCGGACCTGGGCGTTGGCGGCCTGGGAGGCGGCGAGCGCCTGGTCGAGCCGGGCCTGGGCGTAGATGCCTTTGTCGAACAGGGTCTGGATGCGCGACAGGTCGGCCCGCGCGCGCGCGGCCTCGGCCTCGGCGGCCGCGACCTGGGCGCCGTAGGCCGCCGTCTCGAGGCCGACCCGGTTGTCGACGACCATGCCGATGACCTGGCCCTGGCGCACCGTGTCGCCCTCGCGCACGTTCAACTGGGTGAGCGTGCCGGGAATGCGGGCCCGGGCCTCGCCGAGATCGCGCGAGGCGACCACGGCCGAGGCCGGCTTGACCGCATCGATCAGGGCTTCGGTCACGGTCAGGCGCTCCCCCCGCGCCGGCGCGGCAGCCGCCACCTCGGGCTCTGCGCCGCAGGCCGACAGCCCGCCGGCCAGGAGGGTGGCGGCGGCGAGGGCGGCGAACAGGGCCGGGGGCGTCTTCATCGGGGGATCGTCCTTATGTAAGCTTGCGCTAATATTAGATGATGCTAATATGATTGCAAGCCTGAGAACTGTCGACCCGGCGACGCTCTCCGGCCTTGATACGGATCAAGGCGCGGCGAACCGGGGGGCGCAGGATCAGGCATCGACGACCGTCCTCGAAGGAGACCGCGCATGGACCGCCCCACCATAGTCATCCTCGGCGCAGGCCTGGGCGGCGCCATAGCCGCCTATGACATCCGCCACGCCCTTGGCGACCGCGCGCGTATCGTCATGGTGTCGAAGGGCGACATCTTTCACTTCACCCCCTCCAACCCGTGGGTGGCGGTGCACTGGCGCAAGCGCGAGGCCATCGAGGTCAGCCTGCCGGAGGTGATGAAGCGCAAGGGCGTGGAGTTCATCAACGTCGCCGCCAGCCGCATCCGGCCCCACGAGAAGGGCATCGACCTGGTCGACGGCCGCGCCCTCCACTACGACTATCTGGTCATCGCCACCGGTCCCGAACTGGCCTTCGACGAGATTCCGGGGCTTGGCCCCGACGGCAACACGGTTTCGATCTGCCATGTCGACCACGCCGTGCACGCGGCCGAGGCCTTCGACCGGTTCGTCGAGAATCCCGGTCCGATCGTGGTCGGCGCGGTCCAGGGCGCGTCCTGTTTCGGCCCCGCCTACGAGTTCGCCATGATCCTCGACACCGAGCTGCGCCGCCGCAAGCTGCGCGACAAGGTGCCGATGACCTTCGTCACCTCCGAACCCTACATCGGCCACCTCGGCCTCGACGGGGTCGGCGACACAAAGGGCCTGCTGGAAAGCGAAATGCGCCAGCGGCACATCAAATGGATCACCAACGCCAAGGTGACGGGCGTCGACGCCGGGATGATGCATGTCGAGGAGGTCGGCGAGGACGGCGCCGTCAAGGCGAACCACGACCTGCCGTTCGCCTATTCGATGATGCTGCCGGCCTTCCGCGGGGTCGACGCCGTGCGCGGCGTCGAGGGCCTGACCAACCCGCGCGGCTTCGTCATCGTCGACAAGCACCAGCGCAACCCGACCTGGCCGGACATCTTCGCCCTCGGCGTCTGCATCGCCATTCCGCCGACCGGGCCCACCCCGGTGCCCGTGGGCGTGCCCAAGACCGGCTTCATGATCGAGAGCATGGTCTCGGCCATCTCGGCCAATCTGAAGCAGATCCTCGACGGCGAGGCGCCGACCTTCGAGGCCAGCTGGAACGCCATCTGCCTGGCCGATTTCGGCGACGGCGGCGTGGCCTTCATGGCCCAGCCGCAGATCCCGCCGCGCAACATCAACTGGTCCGCCAGCGGCCGCTGGGTGCACACCGCCAAGGTCGCCTTCGAGGGCTACTTCCTGCACAAGGTCCGCAAGGGCCAGGCCGAGCCGCTCTATGAGAAGCTGGCCCTCGACCTGATCGGCGCCCACAAGGTGCGCCGCACCCCCACTTCCACGTCCAGTCAGGAGCCGAAGGCATGAGCCTCGATCGCGCTGTCACCTTGTTCGCAGGATTTATGGTCCTGCTCAGTCTGGCCCTGACCCACTGGGTCCACCCGGCCTGGGTGTGGCTGACCGTGTTCGTCGGCTTCAACCTGATGCAGTCCTCGTTCACCGGCTTCTGTCCGGCGGCCAAGATCATGCAGCGGCTGGGCGTGCGGCCCGGCCCGACGATCCGCGCGGTTCAGCCCACGCCGGTCTCGCGCGACGTCGGCTCGGGTCCTGCGACGCCTCTGTAACCGCCGGCAGAAGGGACGATGGTGGGTGATGTAGGGTTCGAACCTACGACCCGCTGATTAAGAGTCAGCTGCTCTACCAACTGAGCTAATCACCCGGACCAGTCGTCGGGCGGGGCCTCGCAGGACCGCGCCGGTCCACGGCCTGCAACAGGGGGCAGGCCGGGGAGGGGCGTATCTAGTGGCGATATCTGGCGCGAGCAAGGCGTCGGGCCGCCGTTCCGGTTTGCGGCGGGACGGACTAGACTGACGGCCGCGGCCGTCCAGGCCCGGCGGCGGGGGAAGAGCCATGGCGATCCGGAACCAGGGGCGTGCGACGGGCGGCGAGGCCCTTCGCTGATGGCCCGTCGCGATCTGTCAGGGGCGGTCGATTTCACCGTGCTGGAGCGGACGACCGGAGGCGACGACACGGTCAGCGAGGAGGTGCTGGGCCTGTTCGCCCAGCAGGCGGCGATGTGGTCGCCGATGCTGGACGTG
>NZ_JAVHLH010000054.1:0-5408 GCF_031082345.1 Brevundimonas sp.
TGCGCCACGGTCGAACCGCCCGCGGAGGCCCCGCCGCCGACGCCCGGCGCGGCGCCGCTGCCGGTCGACGGCTACGACTGGTTCTACAACACCGACGACGACACCGCCCGACTGGCCTACGGGCTGGCCGAGAGCGATGACCTGAAGCTGGGCTTCGACTGCCGTCGCGGGACCGGGCGACTGGAGATGGTCGCCATCGCCGAAAAGGGCGCCAAGGCCGAGATTTCCGTGGAATCCGGCGGCGAGACGGCGCGTTTCCCGGCCGAGGCCGAGCCGTCGCAGCTGCACGACGGGGTTTTTCTCAGCGTCGGGGCGACGACGGCCGAACCCGTCTTCCAGCGTTTCCGCCGGGTCGGCTGGATGGCGCAGTGGCGCGACGGCGCGCGCGAAGCCTATGCGCCGCAACCCCGCTCCGCAGCCAACATCGAACGCTTCTTCGCCTTCTGCGGTTGACGGGGGGCCCCGGCTCCGCTGCAGTCCCGCGCCAGTCGAGAGGGACGCCATGAAGACCGTGATCGCCATCGGGGCCGCCGCCCTGCTCGCCGCCGCTCAACCCGCGCTGGGGGGGGCCGCGATGGCGCAGACCGCGCCGCAATCCGCGCCCGAGGCGGCCCGCAACGCCGACAACCCCGCCCTCGCCTCCATCCTGGCCGACTACGAGGCCTGGCTGCGGGCCAACGACCCGATTTCGGCGGGCATGGAGGGCGACAAGGCGGCCCTGTCGCGCCTGCCCGACGTCTCGCGCGCCCATGAACTGGCCCAGGAGCCGGCGCTCAGGCGCTTCGCCGAGCGACTGGCGGCGATCGACCCCGGCTCCCTGAGCGACGAAGACCGCCTGAACCACGCCTTCCTGGCCTCGGTCCTTCAGCGCGCGCGCGACCGCATTCCGCTGGATACGGGCCGGATCGGCGCCTTCAACTCCGAAGGCGGGCCCGGCCAGTCCATGGCCTATATCGCCAGCGTCACCCGCATCACGAGCCGCGACGACGCCGAGGCCTGGATCGCCCGGCTGGAGGCGATGCCGGACTATTACCGCCATCAACTTGCCGACGCCCGGCGCGGGCTGGAGACCGGGCTGGTCCAGCCGCGCTCGGTGGTCGAGAACGCGCTGAGCCTGATGGAGCCGGAGACGGCCTATGCCGCCGACAGCGATCCGCTGCTCAAGCCGTTCGCCGCCCTGCCGGCCTCGATCAGCGCCGCCGATAAGGCGAGCTTGCGGAGCCGCGCCGCCGCCGTGGTCGCGGACCGGATCATGCCGGCGCGACGCGAATGGGTGCGGTTCCTGCGCGACGACTACCTGCCCCGCGCCCCCGAAAGCCTCGGCCTGGTCCACCGTCCGGGCGGACGCGACCTCTACGCCTTCCTGACCACGGGCTACACCACCACCGACCTGACCCCCGACCAGATCCACCAGATCGGGCTGGAGGAGGTCGCCCGCATCCGCGCCCGCATGGACACGGAGATGCAGGCGGCGGGCTGGACCGGCGACTTCGCGGCCTTCCTCGCCTTCCTGCGCAGCGATCCGCAGTTCTATGCGACCACCCGCGAAGAGTTGCTGGAGAAGGCCTCGGAGATGGCCAAGCGGGCCGACGACGGCCTGCCGGCCCTGTTCGGGACCCTGCCCCGCCTGCCCTATGGCGTGCGCCCGGTGCCGCGCGAGATCGAGGACAACTACACCACCGGCCGCTATTTCGGCGGCTCGATGGAGAACGGCGTCGCCGGCGGCTACATGGTCAACACCGGCCGGCTGGACCAGCGGCCGCTGTACGAACTGCCGGCCCTGACCCTGCACGAGGCCGTGCCCGGCCACCACCTGCAGATCGCCCTGCAGCAGGAGGCCGAGGAAGGCCCCTATTTCCGCAAGGACGCCAATGTCACCGCCTTCACCGAGGGCTGGGGGCTGTACGCGGAATTCCTCGGCGAGGAGATGGGCTTCTACCGCACGCCCTATGAGCGGTTCGGGCGGCTGAGCTACGAGATGTGGCGCGCCTGCCGGCTGGTGGCCGACACCGGCCTGCACTGGCTGGGCTGGGACATCGAACAGGCGCGGGCCTGTTTCCGCGACAATTCGGCCCTGGCGCCGCACAATATCGAGACCGAGCTGCAGCGCTATATCGGCTGGCCCGGTCAGGCTACGGCCTACAAGATCGGCGAGATCCGGCTGCGGCAGATCCGCGAGCGGGCCGAGCGCGAGCTGGGCGACCGGTTCGACGTGCGGAGGTTCCACGACGCCCTGCTGGTCGACGGCCCGCTGCCGCTGGGGCTGCTGGACGAGCGGATGGATCGCTGGATCGCGGAGCAGAAGGGGCGGCCGGCGGACTAGGCCAGCCCCAGCGCCGCCCGGGCCTTCTTCGTCAGCTTCGCCGCCACGATGGAATGGGCGATGGCGAGGTGTTCCGCCAGTTCGTCATCGGGCCAGTCGGCGGGATCGTCGAGGTGGATCCATTTCGCCCGCGCCAGATAGGGCGCCGGGCGGGCGCGGCCGTCTTCGGTCAGCACCTCGAAGGCGATGTCGGAGACCTTGAACGACAGCCCGCCCATGCCGCCGACGATGGCGAACATCTTGCCGCCGACGCGGTAGGCGTCGTGGTCATCGCCGAACGGGTGATCCAGCGTGACGCCGGGCAGGGCCAGGCAGACCTTGCCGACCCCCGCCCGGTCCATGCTCAGGCCTCGACGCCGACGCCGATCGGGCAGGTCACGCCGGTGCCGCCGATGCCGCAATAGCCGCCCGGGTTCTTGGCCAGATAGGCCTGGTGATAGTCCTCGGCGTAGAAGAACAGCCCGGCCGGGGCGATTTCGGTGGTGATCTCGCCCTGCCCCGCCTTCGACAGCGCGGCCTGATAGGCGTCGCGCGACGCCTCGGCCTCGGCCTTCTGGGTGTCGTTCAGATAATAGATCGCCGAACGGTAGGTGGTGCCGAGGTCATTGCCCTGACGCATGCCCTGGGTCGGGTCGTGGTTCTCCCAGAAGGTCTTCAGCAGCTCGGCGTAGCTGATCTCGTGCGGATTGAAGACCACCTGGACCACCTCGGCGTGGCCGGTCAGGCCGGTGCAGGTCTCCTCATAGGTCGGATTGGGCGTATAGCCGCCCGCATAGCCGGCCGCGGTGACCCAGACGCCCGGCAGTTGCCAGAACACCCGCTCCACGCCCCAGAAACAGCCCATGCCGAAGATCGCGGTCTCGAACCCCTCGGGATGGGGCCCCTTCAGCGGGCGGCCGGTGACATAGTGGACCTCGTCGGTGCGCACCGGGCCGGCGCGACCGGGCAGGGCCGCCTCGGGGGTCGGCATCTCGTGGCTTTTCCTGAACTGCATGGCGGGACTCCTCGGACGTTCGACCCCCATATGGGATGTTCGGCGGCGCTTGCCGAGGGGGTCGGCTTGTTCTATCAGCCTGCCTCCGCCGGAAAGACCAGACCGGCGGCTCACGCAGGCCTTCGGGCGACGTCGTGGAAACGGACAGGTGGCGGAGTGGTCGATCGCGCACGCTTGGAAAGCGTGTGTAGGTGAAAGCCTACCGAGGGTTCGAATCCCTCTCTGTCCGCCACGGCTCTTCAGCGAGAAATCTCCGCACCGACACCCGCCGATTTTTCCTTCGGCTGGTCAGAAGCTTGGTGAGCTCAAAACCAACGTCTTGCCTATCGGGGAGCCCGGGGTCCCCCAGGTGCGGCCACTTTCTGCGGACGGGTGAGGCTAGGGCGCTTCGGAGACGATGACTTTCGCCGCTCTTGCCCGATTTCGTTATCAGCGTCTTTTCAGCAGCGCGCCTGTCGAAGGCGCCGCTTTGACGTTTTTCACACCTGCCGAATCGCCCGATACGGCGGTGTTTTCATCATCGCGGCCCCCTTAAAAAAGAAGCCGATGTCCTGGTCCAACCCGTTCCTCGAAGACGTCCGGCGTCTGGGCGCGGGTGTCCTTGGCAGGCAGGCGACTGACTGGGGCGAAGAAATGCTGCCAGTTTGGAACCCGAGGTTGGACCTCTCCTACGACGTGGCTGGATCAGACGCAGACCCGACCGGACGGGACGTTGTCATCGACGTCATGGGCAAGCAACACAGGACGCGTCTGCGCTGGAAAACGGCAGCTTTGGCGACCCACTACACCCTCGACTGCCCGATGACGGGGAAGGCCGTTCGGGCGCTGTACGTACTCGGTGACCAAGTTGGCAGCCGTGAGGCTCTCGGCCTCAGGTACTCCAGCCGCCATGCTCCGCGCGCCGAGCAGCGGGACGCCAAGTACCGCCGCCTCTCCAGGCTGTTGAACGGCGACGGGATCCGCAAGGCAGCCCGCGCGGGTAACCGCAACCGCCTCCTTTCTCAGCTCTCAGGTCTAGACACTGATCAGATGGATGAACGGGACCGTCGCGCCGTCCTGAAGTGGCGACGGACAAACACGCCGGATGAGCCGATTACGCAGACCGCCTTGGCGCGCGCCCATAGCGGTTATCAGATGGTCAGGCCGGCTGACCGCCTGCGTCAGTTGGCGTCGGTATCGTTACCGCCTGACCTTTCGCCGCGTTTGCGCGTCATGCGTCAGGGGGTAGATCGATGTCCCGCGGTCAAACTGGCTGATCTGCTTGAGGCGGACCAAAACTTTGGCGGCCGCGGCTGGGTGCTCGAGTACCCCGACCACACGGTGGTCTACGCCGAACAGATCGTCAGCGCGGAAGGCTTGCAACTGCGCCTTGGCTGGGAGGGCGACCAGTCGGGCTATCAGGAGTTCGCGTTGACCGATGTCGATGGGGCGCTTCAGACCCCCTGCCCGGTTACAGGGAGGCCGACAGGGGCGCTGTTTCTACGGAATGGGCGCTGGGCATCCGCAAAGGCTCAACGGCTGTCCTGAGGCCTTTTTCGGCGCTTCGTTTCGAAGGGAAGCCGAAGAGCCTGCGCTGCTCCCGCCAGCAGCCGGGGAGCGGCTCGTCTATCAACCGGTTGAGCGTCAGGTCGTAGGGCTGTCGGCCCGCAAGAATGGCGTCCTGAATGTCCGGCGCGAGAAAGACGAGGCGGCACAGTTTCCGTTTGTACGGGTGAGCCGGCGCCCGGGCGTTCCTGAACGATCCCGCGACGGGCGACAGTCCGTACTCCTCGGCGAGCTTATGGGCCTGACGCAGCGCGTCGATGAGTGTCTTGTCCGCGTGACCGGCAGCAGCGGCGTGTGACGGTCTCTGCCGCCACGTGCGCCCGCCTCGGAACTGCAGCCGTTCCGGAATCCATATCCGCGCTGACCGCCCGTCGTCATCGATGAAGAGCCGCTCCGGCTCTGCTAGGCGGCCTTGCAGTTCATGATAGGCCAGCTTGCAGTTGCCCTCTCCGGCCAGCGCCTTGCCGTCGATCACAACCTGAACCGTGTCGGCGCCCAGCTCTACCTGGACAGCATCATGAAGGTGCTCGATCCGGACCTGAAGAC
>NZ_JAVHLH010000054.1:5418-6357 GCF_031082345.1 Brevundimonas sp.
TCCCCAACGTCAACGCGCGCGAAAGCACCTCCGACAAGATCAAGGAGGCCAACGAGATCATGAGCGCCCTGGGCGATTGGCAGGGCGAGGATCCGGCGACGGGCTTCCACCTGATCCGCCGGCCGGACGGGCGAGTGCTGAAGGTGGCGGACCTGGTCGACGACGACGGTCCCCGCCGCGACAAGGTGATCGGCGCGCTGAAGAACCCCGCCCACCGTAACGACCGGGACCATGTCGACATCATCATCGCCCTGGGGATGGCCAAGGAGGGCTTTGACTGGATCTGGTGCGAGCATGCGCTGACGGTCGGCTATCGCTCCAGTCTGACCGAGATTATCCAGATCATCGGCCGCGCCACCCGCGACGCACCAGGCAAGGCCTCGGCCCGGTTCACCAACCTGATCGCCGAACCAGACGCCAGCCAGGAGCTGGTCGTCGATGCCCTGAACGACACCCTGAAGGCCATCGCCGCCAGCCTGCTGATGGAACAGGTATTGGCCCCGCGCTTCGACTTCACGCCCAAGGACCTCGGCCCCAAGCCGGGATTCGACTACGGCCCGGCCGGCTATCAGGAGGACGGGAAGCACGCCAACGTTGGCTTCAATGAGAAGACCGGTCAGTTCCACATGGAGATCAAGGGGCTGGTCACGCCGTCCAGCCCCGAGGCGAAGCGCATTTGCCAAGAGGACCTGAACGAGATCATCACCGCCTTCGTGCAGGACAAGACCGTCGTCGAGCGCGGCATCTTCGACGACGAGACGGCCCCGCAGGAACTGACGCAGCTGCGCATGGGCAAGATCGTGCGCGACCGCTTCCCCGAGCTCACAGACGAGGACCAGGAAGCCGTCCGCCAGCACGCCGTCGCCGCGCTGAACATGACCCAGAAGGCCAAGGCCATGGCTGCCGGGGTCGACGATCCCGAACTGAAGGGCAGCACCG
>NZ_JAVHLH010000054.1:6367-9470 GCF_031082345.1 Brevundimonas sp.
TTTGTCGACGGAGTGCGCAAGTTCGCCCTGAGCGTCCGCGAGCTGGATATCGACTTGATCGACGGCATCAACCCGTTCGAGGCGGCATATTCTGTGCTGGCCAAGTCGATGAACGAGCAGATGCTGAAGCAGGTCGAGGCGGCCATCGCCGGCAAACGCGCCGGGATCCCGATCGAGGAAGCGCGCGACCTGGCCAAGCGCGCCCGCAAGTTCCGGGACGAGCGCGGCCGGCTGCCCGACATCAAGTCACAGGACGCCTGGGAGCGGCGCATGGCCGAGGGCGTGGAAGTCCTGCGTCGGCATGTGGCATTGAACCCGAATGCCTGACCTGAGCGACCTTGAGCTGCTGACCGACCTCGGCGTCGAGATCGAGACGAAGAAAGCCGCTGCCCGCACGCCGCGCGAGGAACGCATCATCGCCGGCTTTGAGGACATCGTGAAGTTCGTCGACGAGCACGGCCGGCCGCCGCGTCATGGCGAGGACCGCGACATCTTCGAGCGGATCTACGCCGTACGCCTCGACCGCATCCGCGCCCAGCCGGACTGTCGGGCGCTGGTTGAGCCGCTCGACAGCCATGGCCTGCTGGCTGGTAGTGACGGCGTCGCCGAAGCGCCGGCCGAGTTCGAGGACGACGCAGCCCTGCTAGCAGACTTGGGCGTCGCGCCCGGCGGTGAGAGCGACATCGCGGTGCTGAAGCACGTCCGATCGCGCGACGAGGTCAAGGCCGCCGAAGAGGTCGCCAACCGCAAGGTCTGCGCTGACTTCTCCACCTTCAAGCCGCTGTTCGCGGCTGTGACGCATGACCTTGAGTCCGGTGCGCGTGAAGCGCGCCGGTTCGGCGAGGACGCCGGGATCAAGCCGGGCGAGTTCTTCATTCTCGGCGGCCAGACAGTCTATGTGGCCGAGGTGCTCGAGACCTTCGTCTCAGAATACGGCCGGCCTGACAGCCGACTGCGCGTGGTCTATGACAACGGCACCGAGAGCGATCTGCTGCTGCGCTCGTTGCAGCGGGGACTTTACAAGGACGAGACCGGCCGGCGGATCACCGACCCGATCGCGGGGCCGCTGTTCGGCCATGAGAGCGAAGACGACGACCTGCGCAGCGGGACGATCTATGTTCTGCGCAGCAAGTCCGACCACCCGGAGGTCGCCGCCCATCGGGAACTGATCCACAAGATCGGCGTGACCGGCGGCAGCGTCGAGACCCGCATCGCGCAGGCCGTGACCGATGCCACCTATCTGCTGGCCGAGGTCGAGATCGTGGCGACGTACAAGCTGTTCAACATCAACCGGGCCAAACTCGAGAACATGCTCCATCGGGTTTTCGCGCCGGCTCGTCTGGATCTGGTCATCGAGGATCGCTTCGGAAGCCCTGTGCGCCCGAAGGAATGGTTCCTCGTGCCCCTGCATGTCATCGATGAGGTTGTTGAAAAGATTCGCGACCAATCCATCTCTCGGTTCGTATACGACCCGGAAAGCGCATCGTTGACGGGCGTATAGTGCTTGAGAGCAGGCGACCCGCCCCCTGTTCTGCGCATAATCGGCATTCCCGGAAGCGGACGGTGCAAAGGTCCGCTTGGGGGGGAAGCGAACCTTCAGTCACCTCTCAGCGGACGTCTGATTTGCGCTAGATTCGGTCGTTCGCCCCTGCCCGCTTTGCGGCTAAGCACCCTTCTTCGAGATGGTGCGCGAGTTGGCCGACTGGCTTGCCCCACCCTGTCCGTACATTCACTTCCCCTTCCAGTCGCGACGGCTTTTGGCTCAGGCCTGACGAGCCGCGCGGCGCACGGCGCCCTCCGCCTCGACAAACACGGCCTCCACAGTCTCCCGCAGGTCTTCAGGCGACAGCGCGCCGAGCGCCAGGATCTCGTTGCGCATCCGGATCCGGATCACCGCCGCGCGCATGATCGGCTGCATGGCGGCGCGGCCGTATCGCCCGGCGGCGGTCATCCACCCTTCCGCCAGAGCAAGCGCGAGGGTCCGGTTCGCCGCGATGGCGGGGCGCTCAAGGATCGCGACAAAAGCGTCCTCGGTTAGTCCGTTGACCAGTCCCCAGCGCTCAGGATGGCCATCACCGCGATCGAGGACCGAGCCCCGCATCCAAAGGCGCTGGAAGGTGTTCCGGACCCCGCCATGATGACGCTCGGGCGCTTCCCCATAGCGCCACAGGGTGATTGTCCGGAACAGATAGGCAGCCATGAAGGCCCAGACATCGTCCCGATGGGCCTCGCCGGACTGAAGGATCGAAACCTGTGCCAAATGCCTCGCGCACGCCGCATCAAACGTCGCACGCGCCGCCACCGTGACTGCGCCAGGGTAGCCCACCGCTCGCGCAACCTTCTCCACCCCTTCCTTGAGGGCGACCAGATCTGCACCATGCAGGCGGCTTCCCCCCACGGCACCGTAGGTGATCGCGTCCGGCAGATCGTCAATGACCACAGTGCTGGTGCCTCCCGGGCCGCCCGAGAGCAGCTGATCGACGGCGGGGGCGCTCAGGCGGGGCAGAAGGGTGACCGGCATCGTCAGAGTCTCACGCTGGCGAGGATAGCGGACCGGAACTCCCCTGGCCGGTTCTCGAGTGCGGCTTTCGCCGCCGTGACGTCCGAAAACGCCTGGCCCAGCCAGTGCGCCACCCGTCCTGCGACGGAAGCGGGTTCGGCGCTGTCGAAGTCCTCGTCCCAGCCGGCCCGAAGCGCGGTTTCGCACATCTGGGACACCACATCGCCCATCATCGCCTGCAGCGTTAGCTCGTCCTCCTCCTGGACACGCTCCACGAAATCCTCCTCGTCAGCGTTCAGATACAGCCGGGCGGCTCCGTGGAAGTCGCGGCCGGGACTAGCCGGACTCCATGAGAGAAGCCAGGGCGCGGCCTCGTGCGGCCGGCCAGCGAACACTGTGGAGAAGCTGACAACCTCCATGGGAAAACGGGGGTCGTCGCCTTCGATCCTTGTAGCGCAACGCTCCTCCCACAGACGCGAGGCCGCTCGCCGGGGCGCGAGGGGATCCGCCGGGTCCGAAGTGGAGACCAGCAGGACAGACGTCCTGAGGGTGAGCTGCGCCGACAGCCGAGACGGATCGACGCTGAGAGAAATAGTACATGGT
>NZ_JAVHLH010000054.1:9480-13183 GCF_031082345.1 Brevundimonas sp.
TCAAGCGGAAGGCGGGTCTGCAAGACAAGCTCACGGGGCAGGTCGCCGGGGCCGGTACCGACCTCAATCAGGACCTCCAGGTCGAAGGGGTCTTCGCCCAATCCGAGTTCGTCTGCAGCCTGCTGGTGGTCAAGCAGGATGACCCGCTCCAGACTGACGGCGCTGGCGTAGTCCCAGTCGGGCGTGATCTCCCCGAGCGGCGCCGGCGGCCCGGCTCCGACTGTGATCATCCAGGGCCGGGTGGCGACGGCGGCATGGAGCCTGTTGAAGGGGGCGGCGGTCCGGCGGCTCATCTGGCCTCCGCGGGCAGCAGCGAGGCCCGGAGGCCAACGGCGCAGTCATCCGGTACGGACACGCGGACGGTCAACCCGCCTTCGAAGTCGCCGATGTCCACCAGCGGCCTCACGAGGTAGGTCTCTCCGTCGTCGCCATCGATCTCCATCACGATCGGCGGGCTTGAGACGTCCAGTGTGGCCGCTGCCACGCCTCCGCCATCCATCGAGATGACAGGTGTCAGGTCAAGGCGCGTCAATGGGCCCCGGCCCGAGACTGTCAGGGTGAACAGCGCCGTACGTTCGCCCTCGAACATCTCCAGCCGCTCAAACACCGGCTGGCTGACCCGGCGGCGTCCCGACGATCCGCCTCCCCCGCCGCCGCCGCCGCCACGGGTCGGCCCTCCGGTGCCCACGCCTGCGAGGAAGGCGCCGAGCATGCCGGCGACCGCTGCGACCGATCCGGTCGACCCCTCGCTTCCGCCTGACGCCGTCCCCGGAGCGGCAACCTCATTCGCCGCCTCCTTCAGGCGGGCCAGCGCCATTTTGACCCAGGTCCGCGGCGGCCCCTTGGGCAGGGCGGAAGGGTCCCAGACGTCATGCGCAGCGGGTTCTGAACTTGCGAAAGCCTCCTCGACCGCCTTCTCCTCGCTGGTCACGAAGACTCCCGCCCATTCAGTTCGCTCGTCCGGCAGCGCGGGACCGTTCATGTAATAGACGACCATCTCGGCGGGACGCATGAGGGCGATGCAGGACGATCGCTTCGGCAGGAGACTGGCTCCCGTGAACGATGGGAGTCGAGGCGCGCGAAGGCCCCGGCTGATCGCAAGACGCCCGAGGAAAGTCTGGGGCCGGTAGCTTCTGATCTCGCGCCCCTTTCCGGCGCGCACCTCATTCATGGCGCGGGCGAAGAGGTCGAGCGGCGGGCAGTCTTCCGGCCGCGGCGTTTCCAAGGTGTCGCCTTCGATCTCCACGGTGAGGCTGATGCGGCGATCGGCCGACGTCGTCTCCATCATCCGCGGCCAGAAGTTCCAGAGCACCCGCTCGAGGATGTGGACGCCGATATCGGCGCTGTCCGCCGCGACAGGGCCGCCGTCGCCCGCCTCCTGATCCCCCGCGTCCAGCCGCAAGTCAGGATCAAGGATCAGGATCGAGGTTCCCGTCGCGTCGGCGTCCTCACGCGGGGGTGCGCCGAGGGCTTGTGAAAGCACCGCGGCGGCATCTCCGGTCTCCGGCTCGCCCACCTTTCCGACCTCATCATCATCGCCCTGAACGCCCCACCAGTGTCGCCCGGTGTACCGGCTGAGAAAACCGTCGCCTTCGTCGCGCTCGCCTGCTTCCCCGAGATGACAGCCCATCAGCCTTCGGGCCTCGGCACCCGGGCCCGGATCATGGGCGAGGGTGTCGACGAGGATCGTGGAACACCGGCTTGTCCGGTAGAGGGACGCCTTTCCGAACCCGTAGGTGCCCCCACCCAGATCGGTATTCCGGCGGGTGCCGACATTGCGCATAAAGTCGATGAAGTCCGTTCGCTCCACCCGGGCCGGGATCCGGTCCGCCCGGGTCGGGCCGCCCAGACCCGTGGTTCCGAAATCGCAGATCTCGAGAACGCGGGGGGTTTCGGAATCCAGAAAGGCGGTCAGCGCCTCTGCGGAACTGTCGATGAAGGGGAGCTCCGCCAGGACCTGATCGCGAAGCACGGCGACCTGCTCCGGCGTCAGCGTCCTCAGCCGGATCAGGATGCGGGGACCAACGCCGCGTTTGGCGGCGTCGCAGCTGTTCTGGATGGCCTCGCGTAGCACGAGCTGCAGCCCGTCCAGCCGCGGGGCGCCCAGCAGTCGGCCGAACCCGCCGTCGCCCATGTTCCCGGTTGGCGCGTAGGGCTCGGGAAAGAGCTTCAGCGGCGTCATGGCAGCGACGCCACGAGCAGGGCTTCCATGGCGGTCATGCCGGCCGCATCGACACGGAAGGCCTCGGCCACATCCGGCTCCAGTTCATAGGTCAGCGTGTGGATGCCGACCGGAATGACACCCGCGACAAAGGCGGAGGGCACGATCCGCGGAAAGCCCGGCTTGACGTCCCAAGCGTCGATGGCCTCGCAGTTGAAGGACAGCCGGTTCCAGTCCGGAGTCTCGGGATCGGTACAGCCGAGCGCCTGAAGCCGTTCACGCAGAACGGTTGAGTGACCTGTGAGCACCTCGATTTCCTGAACGAGCCGGGACACGGTGTGCCCGCCTTCCGTCCGTTCCAGTGCGACCCGCCAGAGCTGAAGCGTCCCTCCCACGGGCGCTTCCATCTGGTCCCCCGAGGAGATCGTGACGCGGCCGGTGCGGCGGCTGGCGGACTTGACCTCGATGGCATGGGAGCCGCCCCGGAAATCGTGCCGCTCGGGCACAGGGCCGAACCAGAGGGCGGGCGCGCCAGGGTGATGCGCTGCGAGCCGGCCGAGAACGATGAGCTCGGCGACAAGACCGCGGATGATGCGGTCATCAATGGCCGCGCTCTCGTGGCTGGCAAACAGGGCGCCGAGATCGCTGATGGCTGTCACCAGCGCATCTTTTGCGGGCTCTCCGCTGACGATACGGGTCAACACGGCCTCCACCAGATCCGCGAAGGCCCGGTCGAGCAGCGGGTCGAGGCAGGTCACGACCAGATAGGCGCGGCGCTGCCCTCCACCGGTCAGGGAGGCGCTCCCGACCTCCAGGGCCGGCGGCGTTTCGAGGGACGGCCGTCGCGTGCCGGCCGCGACCGGAAGCAGCAGCTGGGCCCTGCCCTGTTCATCCAGCGCCAGCGCGGCCGGACCATGGCCTGTATCGACTGTCAGGGTGCTGACGGGCAACCCGTCCGGCGTGGCGGCGACGTCGCCATCACGGAGCGATGTCCAGCGGGTGTGGATTTCAGTGACGAGGCTAGACAACGGCAGGCTCATCCAGACCGGCGGCCTCGACCGCGTCCATGTCTTCCTGCTCCATCGCCTCGAGTTCCTCTGCGGACGGAGGGGCGAGTTCGACGCTGACGAGGTCGCCGCCGTGATCCTTCGACAGGGGCAACACAAGGCCAAGGCCGATGATGTCGCGCGCGGCGTCCATGGAGACGCGCGCCCTGCTCCCCTTCTTCGCCGGAGACGCCCGGTCGATCGGGTATAGGAGGAGAAGCGGACGCTCGCCGAGCGCTTCACGACGCTCCGTCTTGAGCACCTCCCAGTCGCCATCCGGGGTCTCTCCGGGGACATCAAAGGCGATGTCCGGAAGCGACATCAGCCCCTTTATGTCGGCGAGAGCATCGACGCCCTTGAGCCGGGAGCGTTTCACCATGTTGACCGGGCCGAGCACGCCGAGCGGCTGGGCCGATGGCGCGCCGTCGGACGCGGTCACGACCCCGACATTCCAGTGCTGAAGGGCCGGGTGATCCTGCTCGAGGAACTGCAGCAG
>NZ_JAVHLH010000055.1:0-3268 GCF_031082345.1 Brevundimonas sp.
TGATCCGGACCTGGCCGAGACTTTCCTGACCCAGCACGGCCCCGATGGTGACCGGCCGCGGCGTCTCGCCCACGGCCGGGCTGGCCGCCGTCCCGAGGACGGCGGCCAGCAGCAGACAGACCGGACGCATCACCAGGTCCGGGTCAGCTGCAAGGCGATGAACCGGCCGATGACGCTGGTGTTGGCCGCGTCGTAACCGATGCCTTCGGGCGCGTCGTAGAAGGGCGGATCGCGATCGAACAGGTTCTGCACCGTCAGGGCGACGGCAGACCCCTGGAAGGGGCCGGTCTCCGGCGCATAGCGGATCTGGACGTCGGCCGTGGTCCATGAGCCGATCCGCGACCCGGCGAGGTCGCGATAGGAATCGACATACTGCAGCGAGGCCGAAGCGCTCCAGGGGCCTCGCGCCCAGCCCAGTGAGCCCCGGCCCCGCAGACCGACCGGATAGTTGGGGCGGTCGCGCAGCGACTGGGGCGAGGCGTCCGGGGTCGTCCAGCTGTCGAACCGGCCAAGATAAGACAGCGTCAGTCCGAGGTCGAAGGCGTCGGGACCGAGATCGAAGGCGTAGCGGGCGTTGGCGTCGATCCCCTCCACCTCGACGCGGGCGGCGTTGACGTAGCGGGCGTCGACGATCGCCCCGTATGACGTGGCCGGAAACGCGTCGCGCGAATTGGTGGTCGGCAGGTCGAGGATGGCCTGGACGGCGGCCCGGTCATCCGCGTTGTTGAGCGGATCGACGATGCGGACAAAGGCCGACAGGGCGGGATCGGACAGGGCCGTCAGGATGTTCTCGAAGGTCGGCTGGCCGATCCGGTTGTCGAACTTGGTGCGAAACCAGTTGAAGCCGAGCTTGAGCCCGGGAAGGGTCTGTGGCGCATAGTCGGCGCCCACCGTCCAGGTGTCGGCCTCTTCCGGCTTGAGGTCGGGATTGCCGCCGTACAGGATCATCGAAAGGACCTGCTGGGCGCCGCGCGGAAGGAAGGTCGGGCTCTGTCGCGCGGCGTCGTTCAGCTCGCGCAGCGCCGGAGCGCGGAAGGAGGCGCCGTAGTTGCCCCGCACGACGAGTTCCGTCGTGGGCTCCCAGACGAGTCCGATCTTCGGACTGGTGGTCTCGCCGATGTCCTCATAATTTTCGAACCGGGCCGCCAGCGACAGTTCGAGCCGTTCGAAGCCGGGACGGCGGTTGTCGCGGCCGAACAGCGGCACGCGCAGTTCGCCGAAGACGGCCGAGACCTGGCGGCTGGTGTCGGTCGCCACCCCCGTCGTCGGCGTCAGGCCGCTGCTGAAGCTGTCATTGCGCCGCCAGAAGGTCTCCTCGCGAAAGGCGAGCCCGGCGGCGAGGCGGACATCGCCGCCGGGCAGGGCGAACACCGGTCCGTCGAGCTGCAGATTGGCCGAGCTGACGCCGGTCTCTGCCTGGCTGTGCGTCCAGCCGGAACTGATGAAGGCCAGAGCCGCGGGCGAGCTGACGCCGCCGCCGCCGAACGGGTTGAAGAAGCCGTCGCGCGCGGCGCTGTAGGGCGTCGCGGGATTGTCGGCGATCGCGCCCAGGGCCTCGCGCAGGAAGGTCGAGTTCAGGGCGCCGAAGGTCTCGTTGTCGGTCCGTTCGGAGGCATGGGCGACATAGGCGTCCAGGGTCCAGTCGCCCGACAGGTCGATCCGGGCGCCGACGGAGGCGCCGAAGCTTTCGGCCTCGCCGCGGATGCCGGGATTGGGCAGGTCGTTTTCGAACGAATAGGCGATGGTGTGGGAGGCGGCCCCGGTCGGCGAGACGAACCACGGATTGCCGGTGTTGACGGTGAGCAGGGTCGCCGTCGGCGCCGAGACGGTCTCGTAGCGACGCTGGCCGTAGCGCGCGTCGGCGCTGACCTCGATGCGCGCTCCAAGCTCCTGACGCAGCGCCGTGAACAGGCTGTGGCGCGTCTGGTGCGGCAGGACGTTCATGCCGCGTCTTTGGTTGCTGAGATTGGTCTGGCCGGGGAGGAAGTCGCCGGGCTCCAGATCGGTCCCGTCCTGGCCGGGCGGAATGGCGTGGGTCGAGACATAGCCGCCCGCGACCGGGTCGAAGACCACCAGATTGCCTGGCGCGGCGTAGTTGAGCCGCCGGTCCGATCCGCCGCGCCAGCGCAGGTCCGCGTCGCCCGCAAGCCGCCGGGCCGAGACCGGCAAGGCGCCGCGGTCGTAATATTCATAGGTCCCCATCAGACTGCCGGAGGACCAGCGCCGGCCGAGGGTCTGACCCAGCTGCAGTTCGTCGCTGGCCCCGTCGGCGGTTCCGCCGACCCGCAGACGGGTTTCCGCCCCGTCGTAGTCGTCGCGCAGGATGATGTTGACGACGCCGCCGACCGCGTCGGCGCCGTAGAGGGCCGAGGCGCCGTCGAGCAGGACGTCGATGCGGGCGATGGCGCTCGTGGAAATGGTGGAGACGTCGGCGAAATCCCCCATGGCGCCGGTTCCGGCCATGCGCCGGCCGTTGATCAGCACCAGGGTGGCGTCGCTGCCGAGACCGCGCAGATTGACGCCGGAGGCGAAGCTGCCGTTGGTCGCGGTGCGATCCGCGCCGTTCTGCAGCGCGCCTTCATTGGCCGTGCCCCCGAAATTCTGCGGCAGGGCGGCAAGGGCCTGGGCGACGGTGGCGTGGCCGGCCCGATCGATGTCGTCCCGGCTGATCATCACCACGGGCGAAGGTCCGTCGGCCACGCCGCGGATCAGGCTGCCCGTGACCACGACGTCGTCCAGCTCGGCCGGCTCCTCCGGGATCGCCGCACGGGCGGCCGGGTCATAGAGGACGAAGACGTTCGGGCGAGAGCGCCGGTGGGCGAGACCGGTCTCGCGCAACAGGGCCGCGAGGGCGCCGTCCGGGGCGTGCTCGCCGGTCAGCCCGGGCGACCGCCGACCGGCGACCAGGGCGGCGGGGTAGAGGATCTGGACGCCGCTCTGGCGTGCGAAGGCGGTCAGCGCCGCGTCGAGCGGTCCGGCCGGAATCTCATAGCGCCGCAGCGGTTCGGCGACCTGCGCCATGACCGGCGAGGCCGAAGCCAGCATCAGCGCCGAAAGCGCCGTTGAACCCAATCCTCTGTACATCATGTCCCCCTCTGGTTACCCGCGAGGGCGCGGGCCGGGGAAGAGACGCTGTGACGGCCGGGCGACCCTAAGTCGGTGGGCTGATTATTTTTGCGTGGACGAGCCCGACAGGATCACCGTGCCGTCCGCCCGGCGTTCGGCGGCGACCGGGTAGAGATCCTCGATAGCGGCGACGAAGCCGTCG
>NZ_JAVHLH010000055.1:3278-13099 GCF_031082345.1 Brevundimonas sp.
GTCGACATCGCCGGCGTCGAAGGCGCCGCTCACGGCGATGTCGGCGATGTCCGGCGCCTGGAGCTCCACCTTGCGCGCGCTGTAGCGGTTGACCTCCGCCACCGCCGTCCGGATCGGCACGCCGTCGAAAATGAGCCGGCCGGTGGTCCAGCTGGTGGCGCGCGCGGCGTCGACCGGCGTAACCGCGGGGCGGTCGACGGTGGTGACGATCTGTTCGCCGGGCTTCAGGGTCCAGTCGGCGCGCTGGGCGCGCTGATCGCCGACCTTCACGCGTCCCTCGACCAGGACCACGCGGGCGCCGTCGCCGACCCGCCGCACCTCGAAGCGGGTGCCGATCGCCGTGACCCGGGTGTCGCCCGCCGCGACGACGAAGGGACGGTTCGGGTCTCCCTTGACGTCAAACAGGGCCTGCCCCCGCACCAGGGTGACCGAACGCAGGCCGGCGTCCAGCCGGACCTGGACGCGGGTGTCCGTGTCCAGGGTCAGCTTCGACCCGTCTTCAAGCTGGATGGTCCGCAGTTCGCCGACGTCCGTCGCATAGGCGAGCGGACGGTTGACCATCCACATCCCCGCCGCGGCCACGACGATGAGGGCGACGGCGAGACCGGCGAAAGGTTTGAGCAGGCCCGAGGCGGAGAATTTCGCCCGCGCGGGACGCGCCCGGCCCAGGGCCTCGGTCGTCAACGCCGCGATGTCGGCGTCGCCGGCGAGCTCGCGGCTCGAGTCCCAGACGGATTCCACGCGCTCGTAAGCCCGGGCGTTGTCGGGGTCCCGCCGCCAGGCGCTGAACGCCTTGACGTCGTCCGTCGACACCCGGCGCTGGCTCAGCCGGGCGAACCAGGCGGCGGCTTCCCGCCGCCGGATGTCGAGGTCGTCGTCGACCGTCATCATACCCTGCCTAATCGTCCAGTCGCGCCACGCAGTGCTCGAGCGCCTTCGACATCCGCCATTCGACGGTCTTGACGTTGAGCCCGCGCGCGGCGGCGATCTCCGCATAGGTCATACCGCCAAAGCGGCTCAGGACGAAGACGTCCCGGTAAAGGGGCGGCATGGTCAGCACGATCTGCTTCAGCAGCAGCTGGTCCGCCTGGGACGCGGCCTCGGCGAGCGCCGCGGGCTCGACCGCCAGGGATTGGCGTCTGGCGCGGCGGCTTTCGTCCCGCACAAGGTTCATGGCGATCCGCAGAAGGAAGGCCCGGGGGTGGCGGATGTCGCCGATACGGTAGGGCGCGGCGCGCAGATAGGTGTCCTGAACCACATCGGCGGCGCGGTCCGGATCGACGTGGGCCCTGAGCCGGCCGTCGAGCCAGCCCGCATAGCGGCGATAGAGGCTGTTCAGCCCCTCCGCCGCTTCCGGGTCCAGCTGCCTGGTGTCGGTCAACACGCCTCTCCGTCCGGGGGGCAGAACCGGAATCCTCAGGCGCGAGGGCTCGGCGTCGACCCGGCGCAGGCGTGCGCAGGACCGGACCACCGCTGGCGACAGGCGCGCCGGGCGCGCGTCGTTGTGTTGACTTCGCACAGGGGATTCCAGGCCCCTGCCGGCGCAAGCGCCGACGCCCCACCATGAATCAAACGGAATCGCGACGCAAGGCGGAGGGGTCGGGCGTTGGAATCCTCTGCGAAACGAGGCCCGCTACTTCAGCGCGCAGCGCCGCCTCCGCCCTGGGGCGAACCCCGGCTCCGGCTGCGCGCCTGTCTCACGGCGCCCGACCGGACGGCTGTAAGGGCCGCATCGCTGTGGTTCAACCCGCCTGGCGGCGAGGCCCGCCGCAATAAATCTGCGGCCAGCCCGCAAAACATCGACGTTGCCGAGGTCGGGCGGGCGCGGCTACGCAAGGAGGCCTGACAACCTGCGGTGTGAGTATGGACGCGCTGTCAACCGAACCCGATCCGGCGAAGCCCGGGGTCACCCTCAGTCCAAGGGAACGGGAATGTCTCCACTGGGCGAGCCTGGGAAAGAGCTCCGCCGACATCGGGACGATTCTCTCGCTGTCGCCGCGCACGGTCGACAGCTACCTCGAGAAAGTCTGCGCCAAATTCCGCGTCCGGACCCGTATCGAGGCGGTGGCCGCCGCGGTCCGGCAAGGGATCATCGATCCCGGCTAGGGAAGGGGGCGGGCCAGGAACTTCTGTGAGGAAGCCCGGCGTTTCGGCGCCGATCGCCGCCGACGTTCTCACGTCCCCTGGCTCAAGATCGACGCCTATCGTTCCCGGAACCCGCCAGGGCGTATTCTAGACATCGGTCGCCCGGCTTCCAATCGATTTGTCCAGCGCGCATGCGGTCGGCGCCCGCGGTTCGCCGCGACCGCCGCCGTGCGGGCGGCGGATGGCAACCCTGCGGGCGCTGTAACGATTTCAGTTTCGCTGCGAATGGATCAGACGGCCGAGCGCCGACACCTTGGGAGGATGAAATGAACACGAACGTACAAGACGCCGGATCACGTGGAGCCGGCCTCAAGGCGGGGGCCCTGGCGGGCCTGATCGCCGGGGCGGTCTTCATGATGATGGAGATGGGTCTGGTCGCCATGGCCGGCGACAGCCCATGGGGACCGCCGCGCATGATCGCCGCGATCGTCATGGGCGAAGGCGTCCTGCCGCCGCCGGCGACCTTCGACCTCATGATCCTGATGGCCGCCATGGCCGTCCACTTCATGCTGTCCATCGTGATCGGCGTTGTGTTCGCCCTCGTCGCGCGCCGTTTCGGCCTGGTGATGGCGGTCGTAGCCGGCGCGGTGGTGGGCCTCGGGCTCTATGTCGTGAACTTCTACGGCTTCACGGCGATCTTCCCCTGGTTCGCCATGGCGAGGAACACGATCTCGATCGTCTCGCACATCGCCTTCGGCGTGGTTCTGGGCCTGTCCTACCGGATGCTGGCCAAGTGACGGCAGGCGGCACCGGAGAGTGGGTCCTCGGCGTCATCGGCGGCTCGGGTCTCTACGAGATCGAGGGTTTGACCGACCGCGAAACCGTTGCGGTTGAATCGCCTTGGGGCGGGCCGTCTGACGCCCTGGTGACCGGCAGGCTGGACGGTGTCCGGCTGGTCTTCCTGCCGCGTCACGGGGTCGGCCACCGAATCCCGCCCGGGTCGGTCAACGCCCGGGCCAATATCGACGTGCTGAAACGGGCGGGGTGCACCGATCTCCTGTCGATCTCGGCGGTCGGCTCCCTGCGCGAGGAATTGGCGCCGGGCGCCTTCGTGGTGGTCGACCAATTCATCGATCGCACCGTGTCGCGTCCCGCCAGCTTTTTCGACAACGGCGTCGTCGCCCATGTCTCCATGGCCGATCCGGTGTGTCCGCGTCTGTCGGGGTTCGCGGCCGCGGCGGCGCGCGAGGCCGGGGCGCCGACGGTCGAGGGCGGGGTCTATGTCGCGGTGGAGGGGCCGCAGTTTTCGACCCGCGCCGAGAGTGAACTCTATCGTTCCTGGGGCGCCTCGGTCATCGGCATGACGGCCATGCCCGAGGCTCGCCTCGCCCGCGAGGCTGAGCTTCCCTACGCCAGCGTCTGCATGGTCACCGACTATGACTGCTGGCGTGCGGAGACGGCCCATGTCGAGGTGGCCGGGGTCCTCGCCATGTTGAAGAGCAATGCGGAGACCGCGCGGGACCTCATCGGCCGGCTGGTCCGGGCGTTGCCGGATGAGCGGCCGGCCTCGGCCATCGACAACGGCCTGGACTTCGCCGTGGTGACCGACCCCGCCCTCTGGCCGCCGGACCAGGTCCGCAAGCTGGCCGCGGTCTGCCCGCGAAAATTCGGGTCCGGCTGAGACCGGGGTGGGAGCCTCAGGCGGGGCGGCTCCCGGCGCGGTACCGGCCCAGGGACGCCCCGTCGTCGACGTCCTCACGCACACCGAGCAGGGCGTAGCGCCGCGGACCCATCGCACGCAGCGTGTCTTCCAGGGCGTGCTCCGTCGACCATCGGACGTTGTCGAACGGCAGATGGGCGCGCGGACCCCGACGCAGACCGATCAGCCAGTAGCCGCCGTCGTCGGCCGGACCGAATACCGCCTCGTTCGACCCGAGGGCGGTGAAGGCCGACGCCACGTCCTGCCGGGTTACAGTGGGGGTGTCCGATCCGAGGATGACCACTGGTCCGGGCGGCAAGGTGCGGACCACGCGCGACATCCGGGCGCCGAGATCGCCAGCACCTTGGGCGAGCGCCGGCCAGGGGCGGGTCCAGTCGTGGGGGCGGTCCGGCGCCGTCGCGATCCGCAGCGTCCATCGCGGATCGTGGCCCAGGGTGCGGGTCAGGCGTTCGAGGGCACCGCGGGCGAACCTCAGCGCCTCGACATCGCCGACGTCGCGCGCGAGCCGGCGCTTGCCGACGCCCAGACCTGGACGGCGGGCGAAGATCACCAGATGGCGATGGCTTCGGTCAACGGTCATAGAGGCGCGCGATCCGGTCGGCGGACGCGCCCATCAGGAACAGGGCGAGACAGCGCAGGTTCAACAGGCTCTGGCGAAGCCAGCCCCGGCGGCGCCAGCGTTCCGCGGAGGTGACGGCGGCGCCGGGCAACAAACGAAGACGTCGTCGCCCCAGTCGCCGCACCAGATCGACGTCTTCCATCAACGGCAGGGGAGAGAAGCCCCCGACGGCGTCATAGAGGGTCCGGTGAATCAGCAGTCCCTGGTCGCCATAGGGCAGGGCGAGGGCCGCCACGCGGAGTCTGACGCCGACTTCGAGCACGCGGGCCTGCCAGGCCGGATCGTCGAGGCGCAGGCGGAACACCGCCGCGCGCCGGCGATTGTCCGGCTTCGCCACATAGGCCCGGATCGCGGCCCAGGCCCGGGGGTCCAGCCGGGTGTCGGCGTGCAGGAAAAGCAGCCACGGCGCCGTCGCTGCTTCGGCGCCGCGGGCCAGTTGGCGACCACGGCCCGCCGGGCTCGCCAGCAGGTCCACGCCGAACCGCGCCGCGATCACTGGCGAACCGTCTCTGGAGCCGCCGTCGACCACGACGACCTGCTCTGTGGGACGCAGGTCCTCCAGCGTCGCCCGGAGCATGTGGCCGGCGTTGAGGACAGGAATGACGACCGCGATCGGCAGGACGTCGCAGGCGCGGGCCGACGGGACGGGCAAGGGGAGACTGACCCGCTTCGCCGCCTCGCCTGTCGGGGCGACGCGCGCGGTCGTGTTCGCGAACAGGTTCAACGGACCTCCGGCATCGTGACGCCCGCGCTCCGGAGGGACCACTGGACCATGACGGGCCCTATTCGGATCGGGCGAGGAAAGGTTTCATCGGGGCCGCGCTGTAACCATAGCCCCGCGGGCGCGAATAGGCGACGGGCGCGGATCGCGTCCGTCACAGGATTTCGCCCATGATTGCTCCGGCCCGGCAGCTTCCGCTCTCGCTCCTCCTCCTGCGACTCGGCGTCGGCCTGGTGATGGCGATGTGGACCCTCGACAAGTTCATCAACCCCGATCACGCCGGCGCGGTCTTCTCCAACTTCTACGGTCTCGACGCCCAGGGGCCTTTGGTGCTCATGGTTCTGGGGCTTGTCCAGGGCGTGGTCGTGATCGCCTTCCTGGCCGGCGCCCTGCGCACCCTGTCCTACGGCGCCGTCTTCGCGATGCACGCGGTCTCCACCCTGGCGTCGTGGCGGCAGTATTTCGATCCCTTCGAGAACCTGCTGTTCTTCGCGGCCTGGCCGATGCTGGCGGCCTGTTTCGCCCTGTTTCTCCTGCGTCGCTCCGATACCCTGATTTCGGTGGATCAGATCATGACGGCTCGCCGCGAGACCGCGGCTTGAGCGCCCGGCGACCGACCCGGTCTGGGCCCGGATCCCGGGTGTGAGGTGAGCGCCATCGATTCCTGCAAGGTGCACGCCGTTCTCGTCGGGGCGGGCCATGCCCATCTGGATCTGCTGCACCAGTCCGCCCGGCTGCGCCGCGCGGGGGTGAGGCTGACGCTCGTCGCCCCCCGGATGTTTCATTATTCGGGTCTGGCCACGGGCGTCCTGTCCGGGGCCCTGGCGCCAGAGGCCGCGGCGATCGATGTCGCCGCGCTGGCCCGCCACGCCGGCGTCGACTACCGCCCCGGTCGGGTCGCCGCCATCGATCGCGCCGGGAGGCGGCTGCTGCTGGACACCGGCGAGAGCCTGTCGTTCGATGCGGTCTCTCTCAACGTCGGCAGCGAGGCTTCGGCCCGCGCGGCCAAGCGGCCGGACGCGGGCGAGTGGACCGTCAAGCCGCTGGATCGCCTGTTCGCGCTTCGCGATGCGATTGAGGAATCCGTCCGAAAGGGCGCCAGCCCCCCGACCGTGGTCGTCGCCGGCGGAGGGCAGACGGGATGTGAAGTGGCCGCGGCGATCGCCGCTCTGCTCGGGCGTCTCGGCCTGCCCGCTCATGTGTTTCTGGCGGCGCGTGGCGCGCCGGCCTGGGGGCCGCCGGAGGCGCTGCGCCGGCTGCATCGGGTACTGACGGACCGGGGCGTGACAATCCTTGATGCGTCCGTCGTGGACCGTGGGTCAGACTATTGCCGCCTGTCGGATGGTCAGCGCCTGCCGTGCGATCACCTGGTCTGGGCGACCGGGCTGCGCCCGCCGCCGCTGATCGCGGCCCTCGGCCTTCCCCTGTCGGCGGACAGCCGCCTGCGGGTCACGCCCTCGCTTTGCTCTATCGCGGATGAGGCCATCTTCGGCGTCGGGGATTGCGCCGTGCTCGACCATGCGCCCCGGCCCACGGCGGGCGTCTTCGGGGTCCGCGCCGCGCCGGTCCTGCTGAACAATCTGGCCGCCCTGGCCGACGGACGACCGGTTCGTCGCTTCAATCCCCAGCGAACCTGGCTGTCGATCATGGACCTGGGCGACGGCCAGGGCCTGGCGATCCGGGGCGGCTCCTGGTCGCTGGGGCGCCCGGCCCTGCGACTGAAGCGTTACCTTGACCTCGGGTTCGTCCGGCGCATGCGCGCGCCGGTTCCCGCAGAATTGGAGAGTCCGCATGACGGCCTATGACGACCTCACCGCCCTGTTCATCAACACCAGCCTGAAACGGTCCAGCGAGCCGTCGCACACCCAGACCCTGATGGACGTCGCGCTCGCCATCATGGCCAGGCAGGGCGTGCGGACCTCGACGATCCGCGCGGCGGACCTGGACATCCCGCCGGGCGTCCAGCCGGACATGACCGAACACGGCTGGGACAGCGACGGCTGGCCCGCGATCCAGAAGCAGGTCATGGCCGCCGACATCCTGGTCATCGGCACGCCGATCTGGCTGGGCGACAAGTCGTCGATCTGCACCCGGGTGATCGAGCGGCTTTACGGCTGGTCCGGCAAGCTGAACGAGAAGGGGCAGTACGCCTACTACGGGCGCGTCGGCGGCTGCATCGTCACCGGCAATGAGGACGGCATCAAGCACTGCGCCATGAACATCCTCTATTCGCTGCAGCACCTCGGCTATGTGATCCCGCCCCAGGCGGACGCGGGCTGGATCGGGGAGGCGGGGCCCGGCCCCTCCTACGGCGACGACGGCAAGGTCGGGCTCGACAATGACTTCACCCAACGCAACACCACCTTCATGGCCTGGAACCTGATGCACATGGCGAAGATGCTGAAGGACGCTGGCGGCATACCCGCCCATGGCAACCAGCGAACCGCCTGGGACAACGGCGAGCGCTTCGACCATCCGAACCCGGAGTATCGCTGACCATGACGGCCGTGGACTTCGACTTCGTCAACACCGCCGGGCGCAAGCTGACGGGAGTGCTGGAAACCGGATCCGGACCCGTGCGGGCCTGGGCTGTGTTCGCTCACTGTTTCACCTGCGACAAGACCTCGCTGGCGGCGACGCGGGTCAGCCGCGCGCTGGCGGACCACGGCATCGGCGTGCTGCGCTTCGACTTTACCGGCCTGGGCGAGAGCGAGGGCGAGTTCGGGAAGGGCCTGTCGGGCGATGTGCAGGACGTGGTCTGCGCCGCCCGGGCGATGGAGGCGGCGGGCCGGACGCCGCGTCTGCTGATCGGGCACAGCTTTGGCGGCGCCGCGGTGCTGGCGGCGGCCGGGGCCCTGGAGACGGTGGCGGCGGTGGCCGTGATCGGGACGCCGTTCGACGCAGAACATGTGCTGACCCATGTCGGCCCGGCGCTCGAGGGCGTGGCGCAGGGGCGGCGCGTGCCGGTGTCGATCGCCGGGCGGGAATTCGAGCTCGGCGCGGACTTTGTCGAGGACATCCGGTCGCACAACCAGCGGGACCGGATCGCGGGCCTTAAGCGCGCCCTGCTGGTGCTGCACTCGCCGGTCGACGACATCGTCTCGATCGACAATGCGTCGGGCATCTTTCAGGCGGCGCGTCATCCCAAGAGCTTCGTATCGCTCGACCATGCGAACCATCTGCTGACCGGGAAGGCCGACGCGGACTATGCGGCGGCGGTGATCGCCGCCTGGGCCAGCCGGTATGTCGGCGACGCCGACCCGGCCGAGGCACAGCCGCCGGCGCAGGGCCTGCGGGTCGAGGAAACCGGCGCCGGCAAATTCCAGGTCAGGGTGACGACGGCGTCCGGCGGCTTCTTCGCCGACGAGCCCGTCAGCGTCGGCGGCCTCGGTTCGGGACCGACGCCTTATGACCTGCTCGGCGCCGGGCTGGGCGCCTGTACGGCGATGACCTGCCGGCTGTACGCCGATCGTAAGGGATGGCCGCTGGAGCGGGTGGTGGTCGAGGTCGGCCATGTCGCCAAGACCGCCGCGGCGCCCGATCATTTCACGCGCAAGATCGGGTTCGGGGGCGGGCTGGATGATGCGCAGCAAGCCCGGCTGCTGGAGATCGCCGATCGCTGCCCGGTGCATCGCACCCTGACGCAGAGCGCGACGGTGTCGACCGAGCGGCTCCCGCACGGGCGGCCGGACGAGGGCGTCGAGGACAATCCGGCGGACCATCTTCATCGCATGCAGGAAGTCTGCAAGGACCAGGATCTCAAGGGAGTTCGTTCATGAGTTTTTTCCCCTCGCTCGGCCCGGACGCCGCCGTGCGCAACGCCATGACGCTGAATCCCGACGCCTCGCGTCTGCTGATCGCCTTCCACACAGCTGTTTTGCGCGGTGACTCACCCCTGACCGCCGGTGAGCGGGAGCTGATCGCGGCCTTCGTTTCCGGCCTCAACGCCTGTAACTATTGCCACGGCGTCCACGCCGCGACGGCCCGGGCCTTCGGCGTCGATGAGACCCTGCTGACCCACCTCGTGGAAGACGAAGCCTGCGCCGCGGCCGAGCCCCGCTTCCAGCCGCTGCTGCGCTTCATCCGCAAGCTGACCCTGACGCCTTCGCGCATGATCAGGGCTGATGCCGAGGCCGTGTTCGAAGCGGGCTGGGACGAGCGCGCCTTGCATGACGCCATCACCACGGCGGCCCTTTTCAACTTCATGAACCGCTATGTCGAGGGCCACGGTCTGGTGCTGGACGACAGCGATCTCGCGGCGCGCGGCGAGGGCCTGGCGCGGGATGGCTATGCCCCGCTGGAGGCGTGGTTGCCAAAGGCCTGATCAGGGCGAAACTCAACGCCAGGGCCGCGCCGGCCGGAGTCGGGCGTCCGCCCGCACGCGACAACGGGAATTGCCCTTGATGGCGGTGCGGGCCGGTATCTCCGCGAGGGGGCCGGTTCAGCGCGCCAGCGCCTCGAGCACCGGACAGAGCGGCGCCTGGTCGCCCGAGCACTGCGCCGCGGTCGCGGACAGAACTCGCTCAATCCGGCGCAGGTCGGAAATCTTGGCCCGCACATCCGTCAGGTGACGTTCCGTCCGGGCCTTGACCTCGGCGCAGGTCTGGTCGCCGCCATCAGTCAGGGCCAGGAGGCCGCGAACTTCCTCGATGCTGAAGCCCAGTTCGCGACCGCGG